>JACDGA010000002.1 GCA_013815505.1 Acidimicrobiia bacterium | reverse complement strand
GCGGCGAGCTCGCGTGCGATGCCGAGATACCCCCAACCGTGCGGGCGGTTGCGGTCGACCTCGACGTCGAGGAGGACGTCGCGGCGCACGCCGATCGCCTCGCCGTACGGCAGGCCGAGCTCGGTGTCGGGTGGCAGGACGGCGATGCCGCTGGCGTCGTCGTCGAGCCCGAGCTCGGCACCCGAGCAGAGCATGCCCTCGGAGTCGATCCCGAGGATCGCGCGACGCTCGATCACGCGACCGTCGGGCATCACGGTGCCGAGGGTGGCGAGGGGGATCACATCGTCGGGCGCCATGTTGAACGCGCCGCACCAGACGTGACGTTCACGCCCGTCCCCGGCGTCGACCCACACGCGCTGCACGGCACGGGCATCGGGATGCCGCTCGAGACGCGCGACACGAGCGGTCACGACGCCGGGCACCGTGGAGCCGACGTGGTCGATGTCGGCGACCTCGAACCCGACGCGCGTCAGCGCCGCGGCGACCGCATCGGCGTCGTCGCCGGCTGCCACGTACTCGTTCAACCACGAGAGCAAGATCTTCATACGGTGTCGATTCCTCCGGCGCGACTCATCAGAACTGCTCGACGAAGCGGATGTCGTCGGTGAACATCTCGCGGATGTCAACGACGCCGTGTCGCTCCTTCGACATTCGATCGATGCCGAAGCCGAACGCGAACCCGCTCCAGCGCTCGGGGTCGATGCCACCGTGGCGCAGCACGTTGGGGTGCACCATGCCGCAGCCACCGAGCTCGAGCCAGTCGCCGCGAGGGGTGCGGATGTCGAACTCGGCGGACGGCTCGGTGAACGGGAAGTAGCTCGGCCGCAGACGCGACGTGAAGTCGCTGCCGAAGAACGCCTTCGTGAACGCCTCGATCGTGCCGGCGAGGTGCGCCATCGAGATTCCCTCGTCGACGACGAGCCCCTCGATCTGGTGGAAGACGGGCAGGTGCGTGGCGTCGGGCGTGTCGCGCCGGAACACCCGGCCGGGGGCGACGATGTAGATCGGCGGTTCGTCATCGAGCATCGTCCGGATCTGCACGGGCGAGGTGTGGGTCCGCAGCACGGCGCTGCCGGGCCGACCACCCGGCGGGACGTGGTCGGTGAACAGCGTGTCGAACTCGTTGCGCGCGGGGTGGTGCTCACCCATGTTGAGCGCCTCGAAGTTGAACCAGTCGCTCTCCACCTCGGGGCCTTCCGCGACCTGGAATCCGAGTCCGACGAACACGTCTTCGAGCCGCTCCCATGCCTGTGTGACGAGGTGCCGGTGGCCTCTCGTCGGGCGCGACGTGGTCTCGGTGAGGTCGATCCGCTCCGATTCGATGCGGGCGGCGTCGTCGGCGGCACGCAGTGCGTCGCGACGACGCTCGACCGCTGCCGTGACCTCGGTGACCGCGTCGTTGAGCGCTCGGCCAGCCTCGCGCTTGGCGTCGATCGTATCGAGCGTGCCGAGCTGTGTCTTCAACGTCGCGAGCCGACCTCGCTTGCCGAGCGTCGTCGTCTCCACGGCGCTGATCGCGTCGGGGTTCTCGGCGTTGGCGACCGCGGCGAGGGCGTCGTCACGCGCGGCGGTGATGTCGTCGATCATCTGAGTCCTTCTGCGTCGTCGGGGTCGGGTCGTCGAGTGTCGGGAGTCGTTCAGCCCCGGGCGGACTCGGGATGCGGCAGCGGATCGTCCACGCGCCCCGGTCTCACCCGGGGAACGGAAATCGCTGCATGACCACGGCGCCCAATCTAACGGAAATGTGGTGGGAGTTCTGTGGCGAGCGCACGCCACCGGTAGTCTCGGGCCCGGCCACGCCCAGGGCATTCCCGCTCGGCGTGACCTCCGGCAGTTCCGGACACCCATGAGCGCGCCAACGGGGCCGCGCCCAGACGCAGGAGACATCTGTGAACCTTTCCCTCTTCGCAGCAGAAGGCGGCTACCAGGAATTCGAACTCCGTGGTGGCGAGTGGGCCGTACTGCTGCTGTCCGTTGCCGCCGCGCTGCTCGCCATCGCCGTCGGCTTCTTCCTGGCGCGCAAGGTGATGGAGGCCGACGAGGGAACGCCGAAGATGAAGGAGATCGCGCTGGCGATCCAGGAGGGGGCGCTCGCCTATCTGAAGCGGCAGTTCCGCACGATCGCAGTGATCCTCGTACCGCTGGCGGGGATCGTCTTCCTCACGTCGACGTCGATCCAGCGCGACAACGGCACCGAGGCGCTCTCGTTCTTCGAGTCGGGACTGTGGCGCACGCTGGCGTTCGTCCTCGGCTGCGGTGCCTCCGGTCTCACCGGCTACATCGGCATGACGCTCGCCACCCGTGGCAACGTCCGCACGGCGGCCGCCGCCCTCACGGGCAGCATGCCGAAGGCGCTCACCGTGGCCTTCCGTACCGGTGGCGTCGCCGGCATGTTCACCGTCGGCCTCGGTCTCCTCGGTGCCACGATCATCATCATCCTCTTCCAGAACACGAGTTCGGCGATCCTCGTCGGCTTCGGGTTCGGCGGTTCGCTGCTCGCCCTGTTCCTGCGGGTCGGCGGCGGCATCTTCACGAAGGCCGCCGACGTCGGCGCCGACCTTGTCGGCAAGGTCGAGGCTGGCATACCCGAGGACGACCCACGCAACCCGGCCACGATCGCCGACAACGTCGGCGACAACGTCGGCGATTGCGCCGGCATGGCCGCCGACCTGTTCGAGAGCTACGAGGTGACGCTCGTCGCCTCGATCATCCTCGGTGTCGCTGCCTTCGAGTCGATCGGCGCCAACCCGGCGCTCGGCCTCGTCTTCCCGCTCGCCGCCCGCGCCATCGGCGTCGTCGCCTCGATCGCCGGCGTGTTCGCCGTCAAGGCGAAGGAGGGCGAGACGAACGCCCTCAAGCCGATCAACAAGGGCTTCGCCGTCGCCGGATCACTGACGCTCGTCGGGACGCTCCTCGTCGCCCTGCTCTACGTCGGCAACGAGCAGGACAACGCCGGCTGGAAGTGCTTCGGCGCCGTCGCCATCGGTCTCGTGCTCGCCCAGCTCGTGAGCCGGCTGACCGAGTACTACACCGGCACCGAGTACGGCCCGGTGCAGGAGATCGCCGAGTCGGCCGAGACCGGCCCTGCCACCGTCGTGCTGTCAGGCACGGCGAGCGGCCTGGAGAGCTCCGTCTATGCCGTCATCGCCATCGCCATCGCGATCGGCGTCTCGCTCGCCCTGGGTGGCGGCAACCTCACGTTCTCGCTCTACCTCGTCGCCCTGTGCGGCATGGGCATGCTCGCCACGACCGGCGTCATCGTCTCGGAGGACACGTTCGGTCCCGTCAGTGACAACGCCGCCGGCATCGCCGAGATGTCGGGCGAGTTCCACGGCGAGCCGCAGCGGATCATGGTCAGCCTCGACGCCGTCGGCAACACCACCAAGGCCGTCACAAAGGGTTTCGCCATCGGGTCGGCAGTGATCGCCGCCGTCGCACTTTTCGCCAGCTTCATCGAGACCGCCGGCGACGAGCTCGGGGCGGTCGCCGACAACCTCAAGGACGGGGTGCTGCGATTGCCCGAGTTGCAGATCAACGTCGCCGAGCCGAAGATCTTCATCGGTCTCCTGATCGGTGGCTCCGTGCCGTTCCTGTTCTCGGCGCTCGCCATCCGCGCCGTCGGGCGCACGGCGGGCACGGTCGTGCAAGAGGTGCGCCGCCAGTTCGCCGACGGCGGCATCATGGCCGGCACGAAGCGCCCGGACTACGGCCCGGTGATCGACATCTGCACCGCCGCCTCGCTGCGCGAGCTGACCACTCCCGCGCTGCTCGCCGTGCTCACACCCGTCGTCATCGGGTTCGGGATCGGGTGGCAGGCTCTCGGCGGCTTCCTCGCCGCGGTGATCCTCACCGGCCAGCTCCTCGCCAACTACCTGAGCAATGCGGGCGGTGCCTGGGACAACGCCAAGAAGTACATCGAGGACGGCCATCACGGCGGCAAGGGATCCGAGCCACACAAGGCGGCGGTCATCGGTGACACCGTCGGCGACCCGTTCAAGGACACCGCAGGTCCCGCGCTGAACCCGCTGATCAAGGTGATGAACCTCGTCTCGCTGCTCATGCTCCCGGCGATCCTGTCGCTCGAGGTCGACGAGAGCGGCTGGCGCTTCGTCATCGCCGCTGCGGCGCTCGTCGTGCTGATCGCCGCCATCGTCTACTCCTCGCGCAAGAGCGGTTCGATCGCGTCGCAGATACCGACCGCCCCCGCCGTCGGCGCGACGACGAGCGGCACCGTCGGGGACTGATGCTCTCGGCGCTGCTCGCCATCGGACCGGAGTTCCTCAAGCCGGAGTGGTGGTTCGACATCGCCGGTGGCGCGGCGCTGCCCGTCATCACGGCGATCATCTTCGCCGAGTCTGGGCTGCTCATCGGGTTCTTCCTGCCGGGTGACTCGCTGCTGTTCTTCACCGGCTTCCTGACGTCGTCGGCGGCGAAGGAGGAGGCGCCCTTCAACGAGTTCGCCGACAACATCCCTGGGCTGCCGATCGTCCTCGTCTGCCTCGCCGTCGGCGCCATCGTCGGCGACCAGGTCGGGTACCTGTTCGGACGCAAGGTTGGCCCCGCGCTGTTCAACCGCCCGAGCTCGCGGCTGTTCAAACAGGACAACGTCGTCAAGGCGCACAACTTCTTCGAGAGGTACGGGGCGAAGTCGATCGTGCTCGCCCGCTTCGTGCCGATCGTGCGCACGTTCACGCCGATCGTCGCCGGCATCGGCGAGATGCGCTACCGCACGTTCGTCACGTTCAACGTGCTCGGCGGCATGCTGTGGGCCGTCGGGGTCACGTCACTCGGACACTTCCTCGGCGAGATCGAGTTCATCCGCGACAACATCGAGTACGCCATCATCGTGGTGGTTCTCGTCTCGCTGCTGCCGATCGCGATCGAGTTCTACCGCGCTCGCAAGCACCGCCACCCTGGCACGCCCCTCGCCGAAGCGATCCAAGAAATCGACGACGCCTGAATCACGTCGGCACTCGCCGACCACTCACCTGCTCGCCGCTGCGCTGAAACACAGCAGAGTGGCCGCCATCGCCACGTTCAGGGATTCGGCTCGTCCGGCGTGGGTGATGCGCACCCAGTCGTCGACGGGCGCGTTGTCGGCGAGGCCGTGCGCCTCGCTACCAACGACGATCGCGACCGGCGGACGCCAGTCGAACCCGGTGTGATCTGTGCCGGTGTGGGACGACGTCCCGACGAGGCGCAGGCCGGCGGCGCGCACCTCGTCGAGCGTGCCGACGACGACTCGCACGTGGAAGATCGCGCCCGCCGACGCACGCAGCACCTTCGGGTTGTAGGCGTCGACCGTGCCGGGCGTCGTGACGACGGCGTCGAAGCCAGCCGCCTCCGCCGACCGCAGCATCGTGCCGAGGTTGCCAGGATCGTTGATGCCGTCGGCGACGAGGACGAGTCGCATAGCAGCCGGGAGCACACGATCGACGCGCTGGCGCACCACGGCGAGGATCGGCTGCGGGGTCTCGGTCGTGGCGACCCGCTCGAGCACTCCACGCCCGAGGTGACGCACATCGATCCCGGACGGGACCAGGGCCGGGTCGGCTCGGTCGTAGAGGTAGACGGTCTCGACGTCCCACCCGCCGGCGATCGCTTCTGCGAGCAGTCCCGGGCCCTCGACGACGAACGCGTCCTCGTCGACACGCGCACTGCGGCGCCCCAGGAGGCGCCGCAGTCGTTGGATCTCGGGGTGCCGGAAGCCGAGCGCGTCGCCCGGCGTGCCAGTCTCGCTCACCTCTCCACGGGGGCTGCGCCCCCGCACCCCATCACTGGCCGGTTCGCTGGCGCTCATCCGACCAGCTGAGCTCGCTGCGCTCGCTCAGAGCGCCGCCTTGGCGGTCTCGACGAGACCGGCGAACGCCGTGGCGTCCCTGACGGCGAGATCGGCGAGGATCTTGCGGTCGACGTCGATCTCGGCTGCCTTCAGCCCGGCGATGAACCGGCTGTAGGAGATCCCGTTCTGGCGGCAGGCAGCGTTGATCCGCTGGATCCACAGCCTGCGGAACTCACCCTTGCGTGCCCTGCGGTCGCGGAACGCGTACTGCCCGCTGCGCATCACCTGCTCGTTGGCGGCCTTGAACGACCGGCTCTTGTTGCCGTAGTAGCCCTTGGCCTGCTCGAGCACCTTCTTGTGGCGTCGCTTCGTGACGACGCCGCGCTTCACACGCGCCATGTCCTTGTCCCTCTCTCGTCTCTCGGTGTGTCAGGTGCTCAGCGCTCGGCGAGCAGTCGCTTGATCTTCTTCTCGTCGCCCGAGTGCACCTCGACGATGCCGTCAAGCCGTCGTGTTCGGCGCGACGACTTCTTCTCGAACAGGTGCTGGCGCATCGCCTGCTGGCGGCGCAGCTTCCCGGTCCCGGTCTTGCGGAACCGCTTCGCTGCGGTCTTGCTGGTCTTCATCTTCGGCATGGTTGTCCACTTCTTCTTCACTGGCGGCCTTCGCCGCCGCATCGATCGCCTTGCGGTCGGGTGACAGCACCATCGACATGTTGCGACCCTCGAGCCGAGCCTGCGTCTCGATCTTCACGATGCCGCCGACCTGGGCGAGCACCTGGTCGAGGATCTTCGTACCGAGCTCGGGGTGCGCCATCTCGCGGCCCCTGAACTGCAGCGTCACCTTGACCTTGTGCCCGTCGCGGATGAACGACTCGAGCCGTCGTGTCTTGGTGTCGAAGTCACCGCGGCCGATCTTCGGTCGGTACTTGACCTCTTTGACCGTGACGTTCGTCTGCTTCTTGCGCGACTCCTTGGCCTTCTGGGCTTCCTCGTACCGGAACTTTCCGTAGTCCATGATCCGGCAGACGGGAGGGTTGGCCATCGGCGCCACCTCGACGAGGTCGAGGTCGAGTCCCTTCGCCATGCGGATCGCATCGGGAACGGCGGTGATGCCGAGCTGGTCGCCGTCCGGTCCGATGAGGCGAACCTCGCGGGCGCGGATGCGGTCGTTGATGCGGTGCTGTTCGGTCTGTCGCGGTGCTATGACCGGTCACTCCTGTGCAATGGGTGTCCTTCCCTTCGTGGATGCTGCTGCTCGACGCGAAGGGGAGTGAATGCCCGTCCGGACATCCACAGAACTACCGGTTTCCCCGGACGCACGTTGCGTGGCCGGGAGGGGGTCGCCCCCACTTCGCCTCAGTTGTGTCGTCGGTAGGGTACCGCAGGTGACCGATGAATCAACGGAGATCGGCGACGCCCAGGCCGCCCTCGACGAGGCGCGAGCTCGACTGCTGGAGGTGCCCGCAGAGGTCGTCGTGACGAATCATGTAATGGGACTGTACGAGCTGGCGGCGATCCATCTCTCGGCGGCTCCGCCCAACATCGATGCCGCACGGCTGGCGATCGATGCCATCGCAGCGCTCGTCGAGGGGCTGGGTGACCGGCTCGGCGACGAGACAGCGACGATGCACGCCGCACTTGCGAACATGCGCATGGCGTTCGTCGAGGTCACGCGCACGGTCGACGCGACGTGAGCGGCGAACCTGTCTCCACTGCGCCCCCCGATCTGCTCGCGCTGCCAGACGACTGGTCGTCGGCGCTCGCCGTCGTCGCTCATCCCGACGACGTCGAGTACGGCGCCTCCGCAGCGGTCGCGGCGTGGAGGGATGCCGGCAAATCGGTCGCCTACCTGCTCGTGACGCGTGGAGAGGCCGGCATCGACGCGATGGACCCGCACGAGGCCGCCGTCGTGCGCGGGGCAGAGCAGCGTGCCGCGTGCGACGCGGTCGGTGTCGACGTGCTCGAATACCTCGACCACCCGGACGGGACGATCGAGTATGGGGTGGCGCTGCGACGCGACATCGCCGCCGCCGTGCGGCGCCATCAGCCCGAGCTCGTATTGACGCTCACCCATCGCGAGCAGTTCGCCGGCGGCGGCTGGAACATGGCCGACCACATAGCGGTCGGGCGCGCCGTCATCGACGCTGTACGAGACGCCGGCAACCGGTGGGTCTTCACGGAGCTCGCCGACGACGGCCTCGAGGTGTGGCCGGGTGTCCGCTACGTCGCGCTGTCAGGGTCGCCGATCGCGACGCATGCCGTCGACGTCACCGACAGCATCGATCGCGGGGTCGCCTCGTTGCTCGCCCACGAGGCCTACCTCGCCGGTCTCGGCGACTCGTCGATGGCCGACGCCGACACGTTCCTGCGCGGCATCGCCGAGTACACCGGTCAGCGATTCGGTGGGCGCCTCGCGGCGTCGTTCGAACTCGTCGAGCTCTAGTGTCCTGACATGACCACACTCGAGAACCGGCCGCACACCGCACTCCTCGTCGTTGACGTGCAGAACGGCGTCGTCGAAGGCGCGCACGCCCGCGACGCCGTCGTCGACAACGTCGGCAGCCTTGTCGAGCGGGCGCGACGAGAACAGGTCCCGGTCGTCTGGGTCCAACACTCCGACGAGCAGCTCGCGAGGGGCAGCGACGAGTGGAGGATCGTCCCCGAGCTGACTCCGGGCGACGCCGAACCGCTCGTCGAGAAGAACTACGGCGACTCCTTCGAAGACACCACCCTCGAGACCGTGCTGTCGGGCCTCGGAGTCGGGAGACTCGTCGTCGTCGGCGCACAGACCGATGCGTGCATCCGCTCGACGCTCCACGGCGCCGTCGTGAGGGGGTATGACGCGACCCTCGTCAGCGACGCCCATACGACGGAGGACCAGTCGGAATGGGGGGCTCCGCCGCCGGACCAGGTCATCGCGCACACGAACCTGTACTGGACCGAGCAGACGGCGCCGGGGCGGACGGCCGGGACAGCCGAGACCAAGGACGTCGACTTCGCCGCCAGGTCCTGACACGGGTCAGCGGGCGAAACGGCCGATGCGAGCCTCGATGACGCGGCCACGGCGGACGAGCACGCCCTCGGCGCGCAGCAACTGGACCTGGCGTGGCGGCTTCGCCGTCGGCAACCGCCCGTCGGCATAGACGACGCGCCACCACGGCACCTCGTCGCCACGCTTCGACATGATCCGACCGACGACGCGCGGCGCTCCAGGACGGCCGGCCACGGCTGCAACGTCGCCGTAGCTCACCACCTCGCCCTCGTCGAGCAGGGCGACGACCTGCAGCACCTCCTTTTCGAACGCGCTCACTGGTGCACCGTGCAGCCCGAGCTCGATTCGCTCGCTCACCGGTGCACCTTGACGATCTCGACGGCCTCATCGGCGCCGAGCTTGGAAAGCACGTCGAAGACGACATCGGTTCCCGGCTCGATGGCACGAGTGCCGTCGGCGATCTCGACGCAGTGGAACAAGAACCCCGCGCCGCGATCGTCCTCGACCGTGCCGATCCCGGTGGCCCCGTCGAACGCCGTGACGCGACCAAGGTGCACGTCAGGGGACGATCTTGCTGATCGGCAGCTCGAGGAGGTCGGTCGCTCCGGCGTCGCGCACAGCGGGGATGATCAGGTTGATCGTCGACTTGTCGACGACCGTCTCGATCGCGTATCCGCCATTGGCGAGCCTGCCGATCGTTGGTGACTTCGCCGAGGGCAGCACGTCGAGCACTGACTCGTAGTGCTCCTCGGACACGTTCAGCTTCAGTAGCACCTTGCCCCGGGCGTCGAGGGCGCCACGGAGTAGCACCATCAGCTGGTCCATCGCCTTGCGCTTCGTAGGATCGGCGTGGGCGACGGGGTTGGCGATGACCTCCGTGTAGGACTCGAGAATCGTGTCGATCACCCGCAGCCCGGCGGCACGCAGCGCACGCCCCGTCTCGGTGATGTCGACCACGGCATCGGCGATGTCGGGGATCTTCGCCTCACTGGCGCCGTACGACAGGCGTACGTCAGCCTTGATGCCGTGATCTTCGAAGTAGCGGCGAGTGAGCTCTGGGTACTCCGAGGACACGCGAACGCCGTCGGAGAGGTCGGCGACGGTCTTCACTACGTCGTCGTCGGCGACGGCGACGACGACCTTGATCGGGTTGGACGTCGCCTTCGAGTACTCGAGCTGGCCGAGGCTGACGACCTCGCTCCCCGTCTCCTCCACCCAGTCGCGGCCCGTGATGCCGATGTCGAACAGGCCCTCGGCGACGTACATGGGGATCTCCTGTGGCCGGAGGATGCGCACCTCGGTGACGCGCGGATCGTCGATCGTGGCGGAGTACTGGACGGCCGAAGAACGCAGGACGGTGAGGTCGGCCGCCTCGAACAGCTCCATGGTCGCCTTCTCAAGCGATCCCTTCGGCAGCACCACCCGCAACACGCCACGACGATACCGGCCTCGATCTCGAGCTGGCCGGGGATTCACCGAGCCGGTACGGGCGCTCGACCAGCGTTCCGTCGGAACGTGCGCGAAAGCAGATGTAGGGGCATCTCCAGTCGCGTCAGCGAACTTGGGGGTTGACTTCAAGCGTACGCGCCGCGTGTTCTCGCTGACGCACGTGCCCACGCTCACCTCTGCTATGCACCACTCAGTCAGCGACGATCAGTGGGGGCGGCGGCCGGCGAGCAGCTCGAGCGCATGCGGGATCACGTCGAGCACGGCGCCGAGCTGTTCGACGCAACCCTTCGGCGAGCCCGGCGTGTTGCACACGACGGCGGTGCCACGTACGCCGGCGACACCCCGTGAGAGCCGGCCGAACGGGCTGACGAGGCGCATCGCCTCGGCGAGGCCGGGCGCGTCGCGATCGATGACGGCTCGTGTACCCTCCGGCGTCTGGTCGCGGGGTGCGAACCCGGTGCCGCCCGTCGTGACGACGAGGCCGGTGAAGCCTTCGGTCATCTGCGACAGCGCGGTGGCGACGGGGAACTCGCCGTCTTCTGACACCCGGTGCTCCACCACGTCGAATCCGGCGTCGGTGAGCTGGGTGACGAGCGCCGCACCGCTCTCGTCGCGACGGGCACCGTGGAACACGCCGTCGGACACGGTGAGGACCTTGGCGGCCCACGTGCGCTCGGTACCGCTCACGATGCGGCCGCCGTCTCGCCGAGTCGCTCGCCCGGGCGCGGCCGGGCGCCGTTGCGCCACGATCCCCAGCTCATCCCGGCGGCACCTGCTGCTTGCACTTCGACGGGTGCGAGGGCGCCCACGCCGCAGGCGACGACCTCGCCGACGAGCTCGCCGGGGGTGTGCGGCCCGCGGTCGTCGTCATCGTCGATCGTCGCAGCAGTGGCGCGATGGATCTTGAAGCGCTCGCCGCGAAACGTCGTGTGGGCGTCACCGACGCGCACGACACGGTGCGCCTGCGTCGCCGAGCCCGACCAGTCGATGCGCCGGTCGTCGCTCGTGAGCTTGTGCGCGTACATCGGCTCGCCCACCTGTGGGGACGCAGCGCCGAGCCCCACGTCCAGTCGACGGACGAGCAGGTCGGTGCCGACTGCAGCGAGCTCGGCACGCAGCTCGTCGGCCGTGACGTCGTCGCTGATGGGAACCTCGGCCCGATCGTGGACGTCGCCTTCGTCGAGTTGGGCTGCAACGTCCATCACGCACACGCCGGTCATCGTGTCACCGGCGAGGATCGCACGTTCCACCGGCGCCGCGCCCCGCCACCGCGGCAGCAGCGAGAAGTGCAGGTTGACCATCGGGATCTCGTCGAGCAGCGGCGACGGGATGATCCGCCCGTAGGCGACGACGACACCCAGCTCGGCGTCGTTGCCCGACAGCTCGCCGAGGTCGTGCGTAAAAGGCAGGCCGCGCGCGACCGCGGCCGCCTTCACCGGGCTCGGGCTCGTCGCCGTGCCCCTGCCCCTGCGCCGGTCGGGTCCGGTCACCACGACGACGATGTCGTGACCGGCGTCGTGCAGTGCTACGAGCGGTGCGACGGCCACGCCGGGTGTGCCGAGGTAGGCGAGTCGCACCGTCAGCGCAGCCGCAAGCGGCGCCGCTCGGGCTCCGCAGGGGCTGTGGGTGCGGCGCTGATCGCGCGGTACTCGGCGAGCGCCTCCGCGCGCTGGTCGGGGGTCATGCGGTCGAACATGAGGACGCCGTTGAGGTGGTCGATCTCGTGCTGGAACAGTCGTGCCTCCAGCTCGTCGGCCTCGATCTCGATCATCTCGCCGTCGAGACCGACCCCGCGCATCAGCACGGTCTTCGGTCGCATCATCTCGACGTACAGGCCGGGGATCGACAGACACCCCTCGTCGTACAACCACTCCCCCGCCGATTCGACGATCTCGGGGTTTAACACGACGAGCGGATCCTCGCCGAGATCCCACACGAAGATCTGCTTCTGCACACCGATCTGCGGCGCGGCGAGGGCGATGCCGTTGCCCGACGTGTACAGCGTCTCGAACATGTTGTCGACGAGCCGCACGACCTTGCCGTTGACTTCCTCGACCGCAGCGGCCGTCGACTTCAACACCGGGTCGCCGTACGTGCGGATCTGATAGCCCACGCCTGCGACGCTATCTCGATGGGTCACTACTTCGAGGCGCAGCCGGCGGTCGGATCCGAGCCCGTCGACGTCGAGGTCTGCGTCGGTGGCGGCACGTTCTCGATGACGACCGACCGAGGCGTGTTCAGCTACGGAAGGCTCGATCGCGGCACGGGGTTGCTGCTGCGTGACGCGCCGCCGCCGCCGGCATCGGGCGACCTTCTCGACCTCGGATGCGGGACGGGGGCGATTGCGCTCTCGCTCGCCCAGCGCTCGCCGGATGCCCGGATCCACGCCGTCGACGTCAACACCCGTGCGCTCGAGCTGTGCGCCACGAACGCTCGCCGAAACGGCCTGCACAACGTCCACGTCGCGCACCCCGACGAGATCGACCCGCTGTGGGCCTTCGACCTGATCTGGTCGAACCCGCCCGTGCGCATCGGCAAGACGGCGCTGCACGACCTGCTCGCGACGTGGCTGGGCCGACTTCGGCCGGGCGGACGTGCCGTGCTCGTGATGCAACGCAACCTGGGCGCAGACTCGCTCCACCGCTGGCTGGACGGGTCGCTGCCGGGATGGCCGACGACACGACTCGGTTCGTCGAAGGGCTACCGACTGCTCCAGATCGTGCATCCGCCCGCCGACGGCATCTGATCACGCGCGTGGCGGATCCACCTCGATGCGAAGCCGAGAGCCCTTCGGCCGTGGCACGTCTGCGAGAAGCGTTCCGAGCGATTCCCACTCCGGCGCTCGCACGACGAGCTCGTTGCCGCTCGCAGCGCCGCCGACGTGCCATCGGTTCTCGGCGTGTGCCGACGCGAGGCGCGCCCGGAGCGCGCCGGCGAACTCGTCGGACCCCGCACCCCGGATCGTCGCCAGCGCGGCGAACGGCGGCAGGCCGAGCTCGCGGCGACGAGCCGCATCGACGCGCGACATCCGCTCCGGATCGGCGAGCAGGGCCGCCTGCACGACCTCGTGGCGGGGCAGGAACGTCTGCAACATCACCCTTCCGCCGACGTCGCGTGCGCCCACGAGACGGGCGGCACGCACGACGAGCGCCATCGCCTGCTCGCCCGCCCGGTAGCGCGGCGCCAACAACTCGGCGTCGAAGTCCAAGAACGCCACGACGTCAGCCCTGCGGACACGGTGCAGCACGGCCTCCGTGCCGACGTAGACGTCGGCGTCGGCGGGAACGTCGCTGTCGTCGCCGCTGACGACTACCACGTCGCGATTCGCGGCGGCAGCGATCTCCTCTCGCAGGCGGGCGATTCCCGGGCGAAGGTTGGCGAACGCCGTGCCCATGCACGACGCGCACACGAGGGGCCGATCGAGGCCGCAGCGGTCGCAGTGGAAGTGGCCGGCATCGTCCTCTCGAACAGCGGCCTCGCATCGCTCGCAGCGGGCGAGCGCTTTGCACGTGCGACACGCCGAGAGACGAGCCCGGCCCTTTGCGTTGTGGACGCACACGATCCTGCGGCGCTCGTCACGCAGTGCGGCGATGAGCGGCGACGTGAGCATCGACGTCTGCCACGGCTCGTCCCGCGTGCGATCGATGACGTCGACGAACGGCCACGCCGCCCGTGACGACGTGATCGACGGGTGCGAGACGGCCGCTCCCGCCCACGTGAGGGCCGTCACCGAAGGCACCGGCGACACGAGAAGCACCGGGACCGACGCTCGGCGCGCCCGCTCGATCGCGACGTCGCGGGCGTGCCACGTCGGGCTGCGCTCCTCCTGGAGCCGTTCGTCGTGCTCGTCGAACACGACGATCGAGGCGAGATCAGGGCACGGCGCCCACACCGCCGTCCGCGTGCCGATCACCACGTCGGCGCCGGCATGGGCCTGTGCCCACTCCCCAGGCGACAACGCGACGCTCACGCTCGCTCGGCGCAGACGGCCGGCGAGCATTGTCGCCGTGTCGAGCGCGGGCACGACCACGAGCACGGGACCACGTGTGAGGCAGGCGGCGACGACCGTGACGTTGGGGTCCTCGCTCGGCCCGACACGCAGGACGCCGCCGCCACGGGAGAGCAGCGCCGCAGCTCGGTCGTGACGTGGCTCGAACGTGCTCGCCGTGCGCGCCGGCGGCATACCACGAACGACGGCCCGCTGCGGTGACGCGGCGACGAGGAAGGGCCGGATCCCACGCGATGCCCACCGCTGGCGCGCCCAACGGGCGAGATCGATCGTCGCCGCGCCCGGTCCCGCACCGGTGACCTTGGCGATCGGCTTCATCCGCTCCAGCGGCAGCTCACCGTCGTGGACGGCGACCTGCACCACCCACGCGCCGACGCGCCGGCCGTGTAGCGACACACGCACGAGGTCGCCGACGTGGACCCGCGAGACGAGCGCGTCGGGAACGAGGTAGTCGAATTGCCTATCGATGCCAGTGACGTCTGGCAGGACCGTTGCGACGAGCGGGGGTGGGGTCACACGCCGATCGCCGACGAGAAGTCGGCGAGGCGGCTCGTGTTCTCCCACGGGAAGCCGCTGCGGCCGAAGTGACCGTATGCGGCCGTCTTGCGGTAGATCGGCTGGAGCAGATTCAGATCCCGCACGATCGCGCCCGGCCGGAGGTCGAACACCTCGCGGACGCCCTTCTCGATGATTTCTGGCTCGACGGTGTGCGTGCCGAACGTCTCGACGAGGATGCTCACGGGCTGCGCCATGCCGATCGCGTAGGCGACCTGCACCTCGCAGCGCTGCGCTGCGCCAGAAGCGACGACGTGCTTGGCGACCCACCTTGCGGCGTACGCACCGGAGCGGTCGACCTTGCTCGGGTCCTTGCCGCTGAACGCGCCGCCGCCGTGGCGTCCCATCCCGCCGTACGTGTCGACGATGATCTTGCGGCCCGTCAAGCCGGCGTCGGCGTGCGGCCCGCCGAGCACGAAGTTGCCGGTGGGATTGATGTACACGGCGTAATCGTCGTCAGCGAACCGCTCGGGAATGACCGGGGTGATCACCTGCTCGATCAGGTCCGGCCGGATCACGGAGTCACGATCGACGCCGTCTTGGTGCTGGGTCGACACGAGCACCGCCTTCAGCGCGACGGGCACACCGTCCTCGTACTCGAACGTGACCTGAGTCTTGCCATCTGGCCGCAGGTACGGCAGCGCACCGGACTTGCGCACCTCGGCGAGCCGCTCGGCCAGGCGATGGGCCGTCCAGATCGGCAGCGGCATCAGGTCGTCGGTCTCGGTGCAGGCGTAGCCGAACATCATCCCCTGGTCGCCAGCGCCCTGTGCGTTGAGCTGGTCCTCGCCACCCTTGCCCCCGCGCAGTTCCTCGCTGCTGTCGACGCCCTGGGCGATGTCGGGGCTCTGCTCGTCGATCGAGACGATCACGCCGCACGTCTTGCCGTCGAAGCCGAACAGCGGGTTGTCGTAGCCGATGTCGTTGATCGTCTCACGAGCGAGCTTGGGGATGTCGACGTACGCGTTGGTCGTCACCTCACCGGCGATGACGCAGAGCCCTGTGGTGAGCAACGTCTCGCACGCCACCCGACCGTGAGGGTCCTCGGCGATGATCGCGTCGAGGACCGCGTCACTGATCTGATCGGCCATCTTGTCGGGGTGACCTTCGGTCACGCTCTCGGAGGTGAATGTCCAACGGGGCACGGGAGTCTCCAGATGTGGTGGGGGTTGCTCAGTGGGAGCGCACGTCGAGGATCGCCTCGAGCACGTGCGCGGCGATGGTCCGTTTGTCGGCCAGCGACACGCTAACGGTTCGGCCGCCCTTCGAGATGATGGTCACGGCGTTCGTATCGTGCGCGAAACCGGCGCCGGGTGCGCTCACGTCGTTGGCCACGATGACGTCGAGCCGCTTGGATTCGAGCTTCTTCGTGGCGTTCTCCACGAGGTCCGACGTCTCGGCGGCGAACCCGACGATGGTCTGATCGTCGCGGCGGGCGGTAGCCAGTCCGGCGACGATGTCCTCGGTCGGTTCGAGCACGATCTGGGGCACACCGTCCGCCTTCTTCAGCTTGTCGGTGGCGGTCGTCACGGGCCGGAAGTCGGCCACAGCGGCGGCCATCACGACGATGTCGTGGTCTGGCGCGAGCCGACCCACCGCCTCGGCCATCTCGGCCGACGTCTCGACGCGCACGACGTCGGCCGCCGACGGCGGTTCGAGATCGACGGTCGTCACGAGCGTCACCGTGGCGCCACGAGCGACCGCCTCGGCGGCGATGGCGTGGCCCTGCTTGCCCGAGCTGCGGTTGGCGATGACGCGCACCGGATCGATCGGCTCACGCGTGCCGCCGGCCGTGACGAGCACCCGCAGCCCGTTCATCGCCCGAGACCCTGGCGCGTCGCCGGCACCACCGGGCGCGAGCACGTCGACGACAACCTCCACGATGTCGGCGGGATCGGCCATCCGCCCGACGCCCGAGTCGCCGCCGGCGAGGCGGCCGACACCCGGACCGACGATCGTCACGCCCCTGCGCCGCAGGGTTGCAACGTTGTCTGCGACCGCCGCGTGCACCCACATCTCGGCGTGCATCGCCGGCGCGAGCACCACAGGGGCGCGGGTGGCGATCAACGTGTTGGTGAGCAGATCGGTGCTCAGCCCGTTGGCGTAGGCGCCGATCACGCGGGCGGTGGCCGGTGCGACGACCACGAGGTCGGCCTGCTGGCCGAGACGGGTGTGCGGGATGGGGTCTGGCCCGCCGTCCCACATGCTCGTGCGGACAGGTTCGCTGGCAAGTGCGCTCAGCGTGGTGGCGCCGATGAAGTGGTGCGCGGCCTGCGTCATCACCGGGACGACGTGGGCGCCCTCGTCACGCAGACGGCGGAGCACCTCGACCGACTTGTAGGCGGCGATCCCGCCCGAGACGCCGAGCACGATGCGGCGTCCGGCGAGTGCGGCCAACAGCGCAGCCTCAGGCGGGGTCGAGCTCTGCGGCGCCTTCAGGCACCTGCTCGTCGTCGTCCTCGGTCACCTCAGGCAGCTCGGCCCACTCGATCTTGTCGGCCGAGATCTCCTCGAACGCGATGCTGAGCGGCTTGCGCGACACCGACGACACCTGCGGGGGCACCATGTGACCGAGTCCCTCGCCGAGCTGGTTGAAGTAGGCGTTGATGTGACGGGCGCGTCGGGCGGCGAGCGTGACGAGCCCGAACTTGGAATCGACGCGTCCCAGCAGCTCTTCGATGCCGGGCGTCACCATCGTGTCGTGCGTTCGCTCCATGTGCGGTACAGCCCTCTCGTCGCGTCGTCGATTGCCCCACCGCGTATGCGGCGGGACCCAATCCTACCGGGATCTGGCCATCGTTCCGGGGGTGTCAGCGACGCGCCGCTTCTATCAGGGACGCCAGCTCGTCGACGGTCGACTCGATCGTGTCGTTGACGACGACGTGGTCGGCGACGCGCAGCCCCACCTGCTCCTCCAGCTCGGCCTTGCGCAAGCGCGCCTGCACCCGATGGTCGGCATCACCGCGCCCGCGCAACCGCCGCTCCTGTTCGGCTCGCGACGGCGGGAGGACGAAGATCAGCAGCGCGTCGGGATGCCGGTTCTTCACCTGTTGTGCCCCGTCGAGCTCGATCTCGAGCAGCAGGTCCTTGTCGAGATCGTCAAGCGAGCCGAAGTCGGGCGCCGGCGTGCCGTAGTAGTTGCCGAGGAACTCTGTCCACTCCAGCAGGCCGCCCGTCTCGATGCCGCGCTCGAACTCTGCGACGTCGGTGAAGCGGTAGGCGTCGTCGGGCTCGCCGGGCCGCTGCGCGCGCGTCGTCCACGACCTGCTCAGCCACAGCTGCGGGTCGCGCTGCACGAGCGCATCGACGATGGTGCCCTTGCCGACCCCGCCCGGGCCGGACACCACGATGATGAGCGACGTCGGCCGGTCAGCCACTCAGCGCATCGAGGAGCGCCTGGCGTTGCTTCGAGCCGAGCCCCTGCACGCGACGGTTGTCGGAGATCTCGAGCTCTTCCATCAGCTTGCGGGCCTTCACCTTGCCGACGCCGGGAAGCGACTCGAGCAGCGACACGACCTTGAGCTTGGCCATGTTCTTGTCCTCGGAGGCAAGCGCGTCCTGCAGGGTGATCGACCCCATCTTCAGTCGCTGCTTGATCTCCGCCCTCGCGGCGCGGGCCTCTGCGGCCTTCGCCAAGGCCGCGGTCCGCTGCTCCGGTGTCAACTGTGGAGGTGTTGCCATCTCGTCACGGTAGCGCGCACGTCTCGACCCGTTGCGTGATCCCACCAGGCACGGAGGCTCACCGCACGAGCGCGCTGAGCTCGCGACGGACACGTGCCGGCGCACGCGGATCGGCGAACGTGGCCGTCCCGACCTGCACGGCGACGGCGCCAGCGAGCATCAGCTCGTGTGCGTCCCAACCGCTGCGCACGCCACCGACCCCGACAATCGGCAGCGCCGGATGGGCGATTGCGACATCGTGCACCGCTCGTACGGCGATGGGGTGGATCGCCGGTCCCGACAGTCCGCCGCCGCCCGCACCGAGCACGGGACGTTTGGTCGCCGGGTCGTACGCCATCGCCAGCATCGTGTTGATGCACGTCACCGCTTCCGCCCCCGCGTCGGCCACCGCGCCAGCGATGTCAACGATCCGGTCCGTGTTGGCGCTCAGCTTCGCCCAGCGTGGACGACCGCATGCCGCGGTCGCCTCGATCACCTCGCCGGCGAGCGTGGCGTCGTGGGCGAACATCGCTGAACGCCCCTCCAGGTTGGGGCACGACAGGTTCACCTCGACGGCGACGACGCACGGCGGGGCTGCGGCGAGCAGGTCGGCCGCCGCCCGGTACTCGTCGACGCTGCGACCCCAGATGCTGGCGACGACCGTGACGCCGGCGCGCTCCAGCTGAGGCAGGCCCTCCGACATCCACGCCGCGATGCCGGGTCCTTGCAGACCGACGGCGTTGAGCATGCCCGACGTCGTCGGGTGCAGCCGCGGCGCCGGGTTGCCCGCCCACTCGAACGCAGCGAGCGACTTCGTGACGAACGCGCCGAGTGTGGCGAGGTCGAGGTACGGCGACAACTCGAGCCCGTAGCCGGCAGTACCCGATGCCGTCATGACGGCGTTCCGCAAGGTCACCGATCCCACCGTGACGGCAGCGGGCCCGGCGGCGGTCACGGCCGGCTCCACATCTCCTGCAACGAGCGCACCTGCATCGGCTCGATCCGTTGCGCGGCGAGACCGTTGACCGCCGCGAGTGCGGCGTCGATCGTCGTCACGCACGCCACGCTGTGCAGGCTCGCCGCCTTGCGGATGTGTTCGCCGTCCGAGCGGCCGACACCACCGTGGGGAGTGTTGATGACGAAGCTGACGTTGCCGGCGGCGATCATGTCGACCGCCGTCTTGCCAGCGCCCTCGCTCACCTTGGCGAGCACCTCGTCGACCTGCTGACCGAACCGTGCCAGGTAGTCGGCCGTGCCGCGAGTTGCGACGAGGCCGAGCCCGAGTCGCGCCAGCGCCTTGGCGACGACGATCCCGGCGGGCTTCTCGGGGTCGGCGAGGCTCATGAACACCGTCCCCTCGGTCGGCAGCACCGTGCCGGCGGCGAGCTCGGCCTTGTAGAAGGCGCGCGCGAACGTCACGTCGATACCCATCACCTCGCCCGTCGACCGCATCTCGGGACCGAGTGCCGGGTCGACCTCGGGGAACCGGTTGAACGGCAGCACCGCCTCCTTCACCGCCACCAGGCCGTGATCGCTCGGGTGGGGGGCGAGTAGCCCTTCGGCTCGCAGCTCGTCGAGCGTCGCGCCGAGCATCACCCGGGTCGCGACCTTGGCGAGTGGAACGCCAGTTGCCTTGGCGACGAACGGCACGGTCCTGCTGGCACGAGGGTTGGCCTCGATGACGTACACCGTCGTGCCGGTGACGGCGAACTGCACGTTGACGAGGCCGCGCACGTCGAGGCGGTCGGCGATGGCGGTGACGTAGGCCTCGATGACCTCGACGACCCACGGCGTCAGCGTTTGCGGCGGGATCGCGCAGGCGGAGTCACCGGAGTGCACGCCGGCCTCCTCGACGTGCTCCATCACGCCGCCGATGTACACGTCGCCGGTGTGATCGCGAACGGCGTCGACGTCGACCTCCACCGCCTCGTCGAGGAAGCGGTCGATCAGCACGGGACGCTCCGACGACAGCCCGCCCTCGCGACCGAGGCTGCCGAAGCCGGCGAGCTCTGCCATCGCCCGAGTGAGCTCGGTGCGATCGTGGACGATCTGCATCGCCCGCCCGCCGAGCACGTACGACGGACGCACGAGGACGGGGAAGCCGATCTCGTCGACGATCGAGAGCGCCTCTTCGATGTCGGTCGCCGTGCCACCCGGCGGCTGGGGGATCCACAGCTCGCGGCACAGGGCACTCCAGCGCTCACGATCTTCTGCTGCGTCGATGGAGTCGGCTGCGGTGCCGGCGACGAGCTCGGCGGGCAGCTCCGACGCCAGCTTGAGCGGTGTCTGCCCGCCGAGCGAGACGATGATCCGAGGCGGGCGCCCACCGGCCGCGGCCGTCTCGGCGGCGATCACGTGGTGCACGTCCTCTGGCGTCAGCGGCTCGAAGTACAGGCGGTCGGACGTGTCGTAGTCCGTGGAGACCGTCTCTGGGTTGCAGTTGAGCATCACGGTCTCGTAGCCGACGTCGCGTAGGGCGAAGCTGGCGTGTACGCAGCAGTAGTCGAACTCGATTCCCTGACCGATGCGGTTCGGCCCTGATCCGAGGATCAACACCCGTGGCCGGTCGGACGGGCGCACCTCGCTGTCGTCCTCCCACGTGGAATAGTGGTACGGCGTCTCGGCGGCGAACTCGGCGGCGCACGTGTCGACCGTCTTGTACGTCGGGAACACGCCGTGCGCCTCCCGGCCGGCGCGCACGGCAGCGACATCGGTGTGCCAGAGGTGGGCGAGCTGGGCGTCGGAGTAGCCGAGGCGCTTGACGCGACGCCACGTCGCCCGTGACGGCGCCTCGGGTCCGCCCGCCGACTCGATCTCGGATCGCGCCTCGACGATCGCCAACATCTGGTCGAGGAACCAGTGGTCGATCCTGCAGGCGTCGTGGACGGCATCGAGCGACGTGCCCTTGCGCAGCAGCTCGCCGACCTGAAAGATGCGCTCGGGTGTCGGCACGGCGATCGCGGCCAGCAGTTCGTCGCTCGACATGTCGACGAGCGGCTGCTCGCCGGGGTCGGCGTTGAGTCCGAGGCGGCCCTGCTCCAACGAGCGCAGCGCCTTCTGCAGGCTCTCGGGGAACGTGCGACCGATGGCCATCACCTCGCCGACGGACTGCATCTGGGTGCCGAGGATCCCCGACGTGCCGGGCAGCTTCTCGAACGCCCAACGTGGGATCTTCGTGACGACGTAGTCGATCACCGGCTCGAAACAGGCCGACGTCCCGCGCGTGATGTCGTTTTCGATCTCGTCGAGGGTGTAGCCGACGGCGAGCTTGGCGGCGATCTTGGCGATCGGGAAGCCGGTGGCCTTCGACGCCAGGGCCGACGAGCGCGAGACGCGAGGGTTCATCTCGATCACGACTTGGCGACCCGTCGCAGGGTCGAGCGCGAACTGGACGTTGGAGCCTCCCGTCTCGACGCCGACGCGACGGATGCAGGCGAACGCTGCGTCGCGCATGCGCTGGTACTCGACGTCGGTCAGCGTCTGGGCTGGCGCGACGGTGATCGAGTCGCCGGTGTGGACGCCCATCGGGTCGACGTTCTCGATCGAGCAGATGACGACGCAGTGATCGGCGCGGTCGCGCATCACCTCCAGCTCGAACTCCTTCCACCCGGCGATCGACTGCTCGATCAGGATCTCGCCGATCGGGCTGGCTGCGATCCCGGCCGCGGCGAGCCGCTCGAACGACTCGTCGTCGTGGGCGATGCCGGTGCCGCGCCCACCGAGGATGTACGCAGGACGGATGATGACGGGCAGGCCGATGTCGGCGGCGACGCGTCGGGCGTCGGCAGCGGTGTGGGCGATTCCCGAGATGGGCACTTCGAGGCCGATCTCGACCATGGCCTTCTTGAACAGCTCGCGGTCCTCGGCCGTTGCGATCGAATCGGCGTCGGCACCGATCATCTCCGGCGTGCCCTCGACGCCGATCAGCCCGTGGCGGTAGAGGTCCATCGCGACGTTGAGGCCGGTCTGGCCGCCGAGGGTTGGCAGCACGGCGTCCGGGCGCTCACGTTCGATGATGCGCGCCAGCACCTCCCACGTCAGCGGTTCGACGTACGTGCGGTCGGCGAAGTCGGGATCGGTCATGATCGTCGCCGGGTTGGAGTTGGCGAGGATCACCCGGAAGCCGTCGTCGCGCAGCGCGCGGCACGCCTGCGTGCCCGAGTAGTCGAACTCGCACGCCTGGCCGATGACGATCGGACCCGACCCGATGATGAGGATCGACTCGAGGTCGTCGCGGCGCGGCATCAGCTCACGCCGTTCCGCAGCATCGTTGCGAAGTCGTCGAAGTGGCGGCCGGCCTCGTGCGGCCCTGGGCCCGCTTCCGGGTGGTGCTGCACGCTGAAGACGCGCTCGCCGGGGACGCGCAGGCCCTCGCAGACGCCGTCGTTGAGGTTGACGTGGGTGATCTCAGCACGTCCGAGCTGGTCGGGGTGCACCGCGAAGTTGTGGTTCTGGCTCGTGATGTCGATCTGTCCCGTGTCCAGTTCACGCACGGGGTGGTTGCCGCCGTGATGCCCGAACGGCAGCTTCACGGTCGCGGCGCCGACGGCGCGCCCGATGATCTGGTGGCCGAGGCAGATCCCGAACACGGGCACCTTGCCGATCAAGGATCCGACGGCCTCGACGGCGTACGGCACGACGGCGGGATCGCCGGGTCCGTTGGAGAGGAACACGCCGTCGGGTTCCCGCCCGAGCACGTCGGCAGCGGTTGTGGCTGCCGGCACCACCTCGACCTCGCCGATCAGCGCCAGGTGGCGCAGGATCGTGCGCTTGATGCCGTAGTCGTAGGCGACGATGCGCAGTGGGCGACCGTCGCTCGCACCGGCGAACCGCACCGTGTACGGCTCGGGTGTCGTCACCTCGGCGACGAGGTCGACGCCGTCCGTGCCCGGTTCGGCCCTTGCGGCGGCGAGCAGCGCCTGCTCGCTCGCCGTGCCGAACGCGCCCGGCAGGGCCCCGGTGTCTCGGATCAGGCGCGTGAGGCGGCGGGTGTCGATGCCGGCGATGCCCGGCACGCCGTAGCGCTCGAGCAGATCGTCGAGCGACGCCTCGGCGCGCCAGTTGCTGTGCCGTCGTGCGAGGTCGCGGACGACGAGGCCACGACAGAACGGCCGTCGTGACTCGAAGTCGGCGGCGTTGACGCCGTAGTTGCCGATGTGCGGGTTCGTGAACGTGATGATCTGGCCGGCGTACGACGGGTCGGTGAGCACCTCCTGGTAACCGGTCAGCACGGTGTTGAACACGAGCTCACCGCTGGCGATGCCGTCGGGTGGCGCAGCGCCGATGGCCTCGCCCTCGAACACGCTGCCGTCGGCGAGCACGAGCGCCGCCTCCCGCCTCGCCGTCGCGTTCATCGCCGTGCCTCGCCGTCGACGACGACGTGGTCGCCGCGCAAGAACGTGTGGCGCACCCGTCCTCGCAGGTCGATGCCGACGTACGGCGTGTTGCGCGACCGGCTGGCGAGCCGGCCGGGAACGACCTGCCACCGCTCATCGGGATCGAACACCACGAGGTTCGCCGCCCTGCCGGGCTCGATCGGACCGCCG
>JACDGA010000236.1 GCA_013815505.1 Acidimicrobiia bacterium | reverse complement strand
CTCGAGCAGCTCATCGCCGACCGTCGTCTCGACGTCAGCGGTGCGACGCTCGAGGAGCGGATCACGTACCACGATTCCTGCTACCTCGGACGTCACAACGACATCTACCTCGCGCCACGCAAGGTGGTCGGCGCGATCAAGGGGATCGAGGTCGTCGAGATGTCCCGCAACGGCACGAAGGGGATGTGCTGCGGCGCCGGCGGGGCGCGCATGTGGATGGAAGAGGACGTCGGCACGAAGGTCAACGACGAGCGCGCCAAGGAGGCGCTCTCGACGGGCGCGACCCGCATCGCCACGGCCTGCCCGTTCTGTCTCATCATGCTCGACGACGGCGTGAAGGCAGCCGGTGCCGGCGACGACACGGTGAAGGTCGGCGACATCGCGATCCACCTGCTCGACGCCATCGAGGCCGGCGAGCGGGCCGCCGATCAGCCGATGTCGCCGCTGCGCGACGCCGACTCGGCACCCGCCGCCGGCGACTGACCACGTCGGGTCTCCGGCGATGTCCCGTGGCCGTGTGACGGCCGGTGGCGAGGGAAGCGCCAGTGACGAGCCACACGCGGCGCGAGGAGAAAGCGCAGCGGACGACGACCTGCAGCCTGCGCACGCAGCAGGATGAACCGGGCGTCGAGATCGCGCCACGTACCTTGGACCATGTCGTGGAGGATGCACGCACCGATCTCGAACTCGTCGTCGCCATCGCCGCCGGCGATCGAGACGCGCTGGAAGCACTGTACGCGCGGCACCGGCGCAAGCTGTGGTCGTTCATCCGTCGCTACGTCGCAGACGAGCACCTCGCCGAGGAAGCGCTCGCCGACACCCTCGTCGCCATCTGGCGTCATGCCGGTTCGTTCCGGGGCGAGGCTCGTGTGACGACCTGGTTGTTCGGCATCGCCCGCAACCAGGCGCACAGCCATGTCCGTCGGCGCGTCCCCGTGCCTGTCGACGTCACGAGCGGCCTGCTCGCCCCAGACGACGCGCCGGCACCCGACCGGGTCATGGTCGCCCGCGACGAGCTCGAGCGGGTCCGCGACGCGATCGAGCACCTGTCCGACGAGCATCGCGAGACGCTGCTGCTGGCGATCGCCGGCGAGCTGTCCTACGACGAGATCGCGACCATGCTCGAGATCCCCGTCGGCACGGTCAAGAGCAGGGTCGCCAGGGCGCGGCGGATGCTGACCAGTGCCACCACGACGAGATCCGAACGCGACGACGAGGAGGTGGCACCGTGATCGAGCCCTGCGAGCGAACCATCGTTACGGTGCGCCGCTGCGCAGCAGCGGAGCGGTCATTGGTGCACCGCCCGTCGTTCTTGTCGTTCGCCCACACAGCCATGGTGCACCAATGAGCGACCCACAGGCCGACGAATGGACGGTGACGCTCGTCGCCTACGTCAACGGCACGCTCGGTGACGACGAGCGGCGGCGCGTCGACGAGGCGCTCCACGAATCACCCACGTTGCGCGCCGAGCTCGCTGCGGTCCACACGATTGCCGCTGCGGCGTCGGCCGGCGAGCCGCCGGCATCCGTTCCCGATTCGGTCTGGGCGAGGATCGACGACCGCGCCGGCGCACCGCTCCCCCCACCGTCGAACGTGGTTGCGCTCCGGCCACGCCGTCGCTGGATCCTCGCCGCGGCCGCCGCGCTCATTGCTGTCGTCGCCGCCGGCATCGTCGTCGCGCAGATCACCAGCGACGGCAACGAAGTCGACACGTCACCCAGCCTCCCCGGGCCGAGCCCGACGAGCGCCCCACCCGGCACCGCGACACCGCTCACGGCACCTGCACCGCAAGCGCTGCGAAGTGCGTCGCGACAGATGCTCGCCGCCCGCACCGCCAGGTTCGAGGTCTCCGGCGAGGGAACGGCCCACCTGGAGAACCTCCTCGGACGCGAGAACGTCGATGTCGACATCGGCGTCGAGCTCATCGGCGATGCCGAGGTCGACTTCGCGGACGACGGCGCGTACCGGTTCTCCACCGAGTTCGTCGGCGTGTCAGGTCCCGAGATCTTCCGCCCGGAGCGCACCACCAACGACGTCATCGTCGTCGACGGCGTTCGCTACTCGTCGAGCGACGGAGGCCCGTACGAGACGAGCGACGTCGGCGAGGTGGACGGGGCGCTGTTCTCTGCGATCGTGCTGCGACCCGACCTCCTCAGCCGCTTGGGCGACATCGCCGAGGGGGAGATCGTGGACCTCGGGGTCGAACGGCTGGACGGTGTCGAGGTCCGGCGACTGCGCTTCGACCTCGACATCGACGAGTTGCAGCTCGACACGGGATCGGCGACCGCCGAGGTGTGGATCGACGAGCGCGGGTCGGTGCAGCGGGCGAGGTTCGTCACCGCCGACGACATCCCTGACCTCGATGAGGCCGAGGAGGCGACCGTCGAGCTGACCATCGACATCGACCTCGTCGAGACGGGCGCCGAACTGGAGATCACGGCGCCCTCGTGAACCGGCACGGTCGTGCGCGCCACGCACGATCATGACCACGTCACGAACCCGGCTCATTCCTGCCGTCGCTGCGTTGCTGGCGGTCTCGGCCTGTACGACAAGCGCACGGTCCGCGACCGACGACGCCACCGGTGAGGACTCCGTCGACCCCACGGCACTCACCGGCACCGAACCCGAGCTGACGACAGGTCGTCGGCCGCCAGCGACGGACGCGGGAACGCTCGACGACCTCGCCGACCGGCTCGACGACGTTGTCCTCGACGAGTCCGGCGACTCCACCCCGAAACCCACTGCGGCGACCACCACGACCACCACGACCACCACGACAGCGACGACAACCGAGCCGCCCACTGACTCGACCGGCTCCACGGACTCGACCGGCTCGGTCGACGGTGATCTCGACGCCCGCGTCGTCGGGTCGCTCACCGAGCAGGGCCGAGCACTCGCCGAGCGGTCGGACTGGTCGTCGTGGCCCTCCTACGCCATCGCCGCTCGCATCGATGCCGGATCCGGACGCGTCGACGCCCGGATGAACGCACGTATCGACGCCCGGCGCACCGATGTCCTGGCGCTGCGGTGGTTCCCCGGCGTCGTCGCCGATGACGCCGAGATCTCCTCCGTGTCCGTCGACGGCCGACCCCTCGAGTTCACGATCGACGAGAGCCTCGTGACCGTCGAGCTCGGCTCGGCCGCCGACGCGAGCACGGAGATCGAGGTCGCGTTCGGGTTCACCGCACCGGCGTTCTCGCCTGCGCCGGCGACCGGGATGCCGAGCGGGGACGGCCTCGATCCGGCCGAGATGGGCCTGCTGGCACGCAGCGACGAGATGCTGACGCTCGGCCACTGGTTCCCGGTCTGGATCCCAGACGGGTTCGACGCCGAGCCGAGCCTCGACGGCTACGGCGACATCTCCAATTATCCCGCTGCCACGATCGTCGCCGAGCTCGCCGTCACCGGTCCGAGGACCGGCAACGAGGCAACCGAGGTCGTGACGAGCGGCATCCGCCTCGACTCGATCGAAGCGGACGACGGCTCGCGGTCCGTCATCGAGGGTGGCGTCGGTCTGCGCGACCTCGCCGTCATGGTGGTCCCCGATGCCGAGCAGCGCACTGCAACGACGGACAACGGCATCGAGGTCGTGGTGACCGCGCCGCCGGGCACCGAGGACACCGATGTGGTCCTTGGTTACGCCGTCGACGCCGTCGAGATCCTCTCGGAACGGCTCGGCGACTACCCGTGGTCGCAGATCGACGTCGTCGCCGCACCACTCGCATCGAGCGTCGGTGGCATGGAGTGGCCGGGGATGTTCTGGATCGAGTCGACGATCTTCGCCGGTGGGCTGCCCGGACTCGGCGACGCAGGCGACCTCGGCGACCTCGGACT
>JACDGA010000038.1 GCA_013815505.1 Acidimicrobiia bacterium | reverse complement strand
CGGGCGAACGTGCGCATGTGTTCGTCGATCGTGATGCGGCCCTGGCGATCGATCGAGACGAGTGCCGCCGCGCCGGCGATGGCACGCAGCCGGTTCTGGCTCATCTCACCGGCCCGCACCTGCGCCATGAGGTCGTTGGCTCGATGCTCGAAGGCCTCTGCGGTGTGGATCGTGACGCAGCGATCGTCGCCGATGGAGAGGTAGCAGCTCCCCTGCAGGTGGGTCCTGAACGGGGGCGGCAGCGTCAAGCGTCCCTTGTCGTCGAGCTGCCGTTCGTGTGTGCCGACGAACACGAGGTCCCTCGTCGCCTTCCAGTACCGGCCCCGACGACCTGCCTCGCGAAGAATCCGGGGCCGTGCTCCCTCGCGGCCACATCATGTCGCCACAACCCCCCAATGTCAACCATTCTCCCCCATTTAACCCCACACCACCCCAACTGGAGGTCGCAGGACGCGCAATAGCGCGTTCCGTGACCTCCAGTTCGGGGTCGTGGCTCAACCGGGCTCACTCGGCGTCGAGCGCGGCGGCCAGTGACGTGCCGAGGTCGTCGGCCGACGTCGCTTCGATGGTCGCCACGGCGACGGTGTCGAGCGCGGCCGCGTCGGCTCGATGCCCGACCGCGAGCAGCGGTGCGAGCACGTCGGGGCGCCAGCGGTGGTGCACGGCGCACTGGAAACGACAGCCGTCGCGCGTGCGGCGCTGGGAGATGCCGACGAGCTTGGCGCCGTCGGCGGTGACCACCTCGCCGTGCCCGACGCCGGCGAAGCAGACGAGCGACGACAGCGGACCGCACGACATCGGGGCCTCCTCGGCGACGCCGGCATCGTCGAAACCGACGACGGCGAGTGCGCGCCGCCATCGCTCGCCGCACCAGCGCATCGAGGCGGGCACGTCAGCGTGCCACCGATGGTCGCCGGCGGGCACGAGCACGTCGATCCACGTCATCTGCTGCGGCTCGACGAGCACCATCCCGCCACCGCTGCGGCGCCGCGTGACGTCGATGCCGACGCGGTCGCACGCCGCGAGATCGATCGTGGACATGTCCTGGCGAGAGCCGAGCACCACCGCCGGACGGCTCGCCGTCAACACCCAGACCTCGGCACCCGTGGCAGCGGCGTGGTCACGGGGCGCCCACGGGTCGATCGCGTGCAGCTCGCCGGCGCGGCCGGCCAGCCGGCGGACGGGAACGGTCACGAGGCGAGCGTGTCGGGAGCCAAGTAGGGCTTCCAGGCCTCCGGCACGTGGCCGGGGCAGAACGACACCCAGCTCGCGTGACGCGGCGCCTGGGACGGCCGGGCGAGGCGCATGCCGGCCTCGTCGGGTGTGCGATCACGCTTGACCGTGTTGCACCGGCGGCATGCGGCGGCCACGTTTTCCCAGATGTGCTCGCCGCCACGCGACCGTGGCAGCACGTGGTCGATGGAGTCGGCGTGGCGACCGCAGTACTGGCACGTGTGATCGTCGCGAACGAACACCGCCCGCCGCGAGAGCGCTGTGGCGTGGCGGTACGGCACGTGCACCATGTAGCGCAGCTTGACGACCAATGGGCGCGGGAAGGCGTGGTCGACCGAGAGCACCGGCCGCTCGTCCTCCTCGACGACCTCGGCCTTGGCGGCGATGACGAGACACAGGGCGCGCAACGAAGCCACGACGCCGAGCGGCTCGTAGGTCACGTTGAGGACGAGCGCATGTCCTTGCACCACCGCAGATAGTTCACCACATCGAGCGCCTCGGCTTGTGCGTCGATGCGCCCGTACTGGGTCTGCATGCGGAACTCGAGGTACTGGGATGGTGGCAGCGGGCGGGCGCGCCCGCGCCAGCGGCGATCGCGGCGCCACCAACCGTCGGGGACAAGACGCACCGCCTGGCGGAACGCCGTCGACCACAGCGACGGGCGTCGCGCAACCGCCAGCACCACCGATCGGCGGCGGTGACGCGACGTCACAGCAACTCGGTGAGCGAGGCGATCCGCTCGAACGCCGCGTCGGGGTGATCGTCGAACGGATCGACGAGGATCGGGTGCAGGTTCGCCGCCGTCGCGCCACCGACATCCATCATCACGGAGTCACCGACGTAGGCGATGCGCTGGCGGTCGATGCCATGGAAGTGCGCAGCGGCGAAGTCGAAGATCGCCGGATCCGGCTTGGCGACACCGACGACGGCACTGTCGATCACGCAGCGCACGTCCACGCCGGGGCCGGGTCCCACCTGGCAGACCTGCGACAGTGCGAGCACTCGTTCGATCTGACCCGCAGCGTTGGACACGACCCCCAGCGGCACGCTGCGGCGCGACAATTCGGCCAGCACCTGGACCGACTCGCGGATCGGCCATCGCCAGAGGTGATCGATGCGCACGCGCCCGAGTGTCGTCGCGGCCTCGTCGACGAGGTGGTCGGGCACGCCGACGCACTCGACGTAGGCGACGTCGTACAGGCGCCAGTCGCGCTCGTCGGCACCCTGAGCGGACTTCACCGCCATTGCCCGATAGTGCGCACGGCGATGGGCGTCGATCGCAGGATCACCGCCGTAGTACGCGAGGAGCGGCGACAGCACCGTGGGATCAGGGAGCACGAGCACGCCGCCGGCGTCGAACCAGATGGCATCGAACCGGCTCATTGAACCGTCACGATGGTTCGCTCGCAGGGCTCGCTCACGGCGCCGGGTCGCTCGGGCGAGGCTCCTTCGGCAGCGCGAGCACCATCTCGCCCAGGATGTTGCGCTGGATCTCCGACGAACCGGCGTAGATGGTGCCGGCTCGTGCGTTCAGGAACGTGCCGACCCATGACGCAGACGAGCTTGGCGCACCGGCCACGTCGGTCTGGAACGACGATGCCGGCCAGCGGCCCGACGGCGTCATCGCATCGGCGCCGAGCACGTCGAGCGACAGCTCGGTGACGACGCGGTGGTACTCGCTCCAGAACAGCTTGCTGATGGCCGCGTCAGGACCCGGCGCGTGGCCGGCGAGGAACTGTGTCAACGTGCGCAGCCCGAGCCAGCGCATCACCTGCGCATGGGCGTAGGCGTCGGCGAGACGCTGGCGCATCCGGGCATCACCGGTGACGCCGTGGTCCCGTGCAAGCGAGATGAGTCGGTCGAGCTCGTCGGCAAACCGCAATGGCACCGTGGCGGCCGCTTCGCCCCGCTCGTAGCCGAGCAGCGTCATCGCCACCGCCCATCCGTTGTCGACACCACCGACGACGTCGTCGCGGGCGCACACGGCATCGGTGTAGAAGACCTCGTTGAACTCCTGCTGTCCCGTGATCATGGTGATCGGGCGCACCTCGATGCCGGGTTGGCGCATGTCGACGAGTAGGAACGAGATCCCCTTGTGGCGCGGCGCATCGGGGTTCGTGCGGGCAAGCGTGAAGATGTGGTCGGCGAGGTGCGCGGCGGAGGTCCAGATCTTCTGGCCGTTCAACACCCACTGGTCGCCGTCGAGCTCGGCACGCAGGCCGAGGTTGGCGAGGTCGGACCCGGCGTTCGGCTCGGAGTAGCCCTGGCACCAGCGGTCGGCGCCCGACAGGATCCGCGGCAGGAGTTGCGTCTTTTGCTCGTCAGTGCCCCATCGCAGCAGCGTGTTGCCGAGCATCTGGATGCCGAAGACGTCGTTGTGGTTACCCGCCGGCACCCCGGCGCGGGTGAGCTCCTCGGCGATGATCACCTGTTCGAGCGCCGTCAGCCCTCCCCCGCCGTACTCGACCGGCCAGCCGGGAGCGAGGTAGCCGGCGCCGTGCAGCGTCGTCCGCCAGCGCTCGACGAAGTCGCCGACGTCGTCGGGAGCCAGTGCGCCGAGCCCTGCCCACCCGGCCGGCAGGTGCTCGGCGAGAAACGCCTGCACCTTGTCGCGATAGGCGACCGCCTCTACCGAATAGGAAGGATCCATTGGCCCGAACGTATCGCTAGCGACGGGCGCGGCTCAGCGCGGAGACGGCGGCACCGAGCAGCGGGCCCTCTGGGCCGAGGGCGACCGTGTCGACACGCAGGTCCTGGAGGTGGGACAGCTTCGCCCGCTGTGCCGTCTCTCGCGCCACGACCTCGGTCAGCTCGGGGCCGAGGCCCGCCACGGTGGCACCTCCGATGAGCGCGAGGCGGCTGTCGAACGACGACGCCGCCGTGGCGATCGCTCGCCCGAGCATGACGCCCGTCCGCTCGCGGATCGAGGCAGGTGCGCGGCGCAAGGGGCGGTTGATCTCCGCCTCCAGCGCCCGCGTGGAGACGTACGGCATGAGGCAGCCCGAGCCGCCGCAGAGGCACGCCAGGCCGTCGTCGAGCTCGACGAGGACGTGTGCGACGTTGCCGGCATTGCCGGTGCGGCCGTGCACCACCTGACCGTCCACGATCACGCCGCCGTCGACGGACTCCGACGCGATGACGACGATCATGTGATCTGCGTCGTCGGGATCGTGCCCGCCGAACCAGCGCTCGGCCATCGCCCTGCCGTTGCCGCGCGTCTCGAGCACGGCGTCGATGTCGGTCAGCTCGCTGATCCGCTCGCGCAGCTCGAAGCCCTGCAGTGCCGGCATCGACAGCGGCGAGACCTTTCCGGCTGGCTGCTCGATCGGTCCCTCGCACGTCACGCCGCACCAGCCGATGCGGTCGTGTTCGGCCGAGCGGGCGGCGACGACGCGGCGGACGAGGAGTTCGAGCGCCGACCACACGTGACGCGTGGGCGTGGTCACCCGGTCGCGCACGACCATCTGGCCGGTCGCCGACACGAGGCCGGCACTCAGGCGCTGACAGCCGACGTCGACGGCGAGCACCCAACGGTCGTCGCCCTGCACGCGATTGGGTCTCCCCGACGATCGTGCCACCGCATCGATCGAGGCGGGCGACGGCACGGCGGTCACCGACGGGACGGTACCGCGCGAGCCAACCAACGGGCGATCTCCTCTATCCTGGCGAGGTGTCCACCACGACCTCGAACCTTCCAGAACGATCGGAGGTGGAGCCGCGCGGCGGCGAGACACCACGTTTTGCGCAGTACTTCGACGCCATCGTCGGCAACGTGTCACATGTGCTGCGCGGCAAGACCGACCAGATCGAGCTGGCGATCATCGCCCTGCTCGCCGAAGGTCACCTGCTGATCGAGGACGTGCCGGGCGTCGGCAAGACGAGTCTCGCCAAGGCGCTTGCGGCGTCCGTCCACTGCGACTGGAGCCGGGTGCAGTTCACGCCCGACCTGCTCCCGTCCGACGTCATCGGCGTGAGCGTGTTCCAGCGCGCGAACGAGACGTTCTCGTTCCAGAAGGGCCCGCTCTTCGCCAACATCGTGCTCGCCGACGAGATCAACCGAGCGTCGCCGAAGACGCAGTCGGCGCTGCTCGAGGCGATGGAAGAGCGCCAGGTCACCGCGGACGGCACGCGCTACGTGCTGGACCGACCCTTCATGGTGCTTGCCACGCAGAACCCGATCGAGCAGGAGGGCACGTACCGGCTGCCCGAGAGCCAGCTCGACCGCTTCAGTCTCAAGATCTCCCTCGGCTACCCGAGCCGCAAGGCACACCTCGAGATCCTCGACAACCGTGGCTCCAACGTGACGCTCGCCGACATCTCCCCCGTCGTGTCACGCGAGGAGCTGCTCACCATGATCGATGCCGTCTCGAAGGTGCACGTCGCCGAGGCGTTGAAGCACTATCTCGTCGAGCTGACCGAGGGCACGCGCCGCCACGGCGCCGTCGAGCTGGGGCTCTCGCCCAGGGCGACGTTGCAGCTCGCCTCCGCCAGCCGCGCCCACGCCGCGGCGAGAGGTCTCAACTACGTATCGCCCGACGACGTCAAGGCGGTCGCCGTCGCGGCGCTGTCGCACCGCTTGATCCTGCGCGCCGAGACGGGTGATCGCTTCTCGCAGGAGGACGTCATCAAGGAGCTGCTGGACACGGTCCCCGTGCCGGTCAGACGCTGACATGCCCACGCGACAAGGCTGGCTGGCGATCGTCGGCGCCGTCGTCGCGCTCGTCATCGGTCGCCTGTTCGCCATCGGCGAGCTCTTCATCATCGGGGCGGCGCTGCTCGTCGCGGTGCTCGCCGCGCTCCTCGTCGTCAACGTGCGGCGGCCTCGTGTCGAGGTCGAACGCCACATCGAGGCCGAGGTGCTCGTGGTCGGCGACAGGGGACGTGTGACGGTGCGGATCGAACCGATCGGGAGATCGCCCTCGTTCGAGCTCCTCGAACCCGTCGGCAAGACGAACCAGGCGCGCCTCGGCGTCGGACCGCTGCAAGAGCCGGGTTCGGCCGCCTACCTCGTGCCGACGAGTCGTCGCGGCATCATCACGGTCGGCCCGATGCGCTCGGTGCGCAGTGATGTGCTCGGGCTCGCCCGTCACCATCAGCTGCTCGCCGGTCCCGAGCAGCTGCGTGTCGCACCACGGGCGATCCCCGTGCCGATGCCGACGCTCGGCGGCGGCCGGCTGGGCCAGGAGCTGCTGGTGCTCGCCCGTCGCCTCGGACTCGAGGAGTTCCACAGCCTGCGCGAGTACGTCGCCGGCGACGAGCTGCGATCCATCCATTGGAAGGCATCTGCACGCACCGGCGAGCTCAAGGTTCGCCAGCACGGTCACGCCGGGCTCCGGCGGTGCATCGTCGTGCTCGACACCACGGTAGACAAAGAAGATCCGGGCGACTGGTTCGAGACCGCCGTCACCGCAGCGGCAAGCCTCGTCGTCGCCGCCGACCAGGCAGGGCTGACGGTTCGATTCGTCGCCGACGCCGTCGACGCCCGCGGCCCAGGCGTCGCCGTGAGCACGTTGGAGTACCTCGCCATCGTCGAGCCCACGCAGCGCACGCCGGCAATGACGGCAACCGTCGAGCGGGATCCCGGCGACGGGATGGGTCTCGTCCTGTTCCTCGGTCGCGACCGGTCGGCGCCAGCCTTCAGTTCCGTCAAGTCCGTGCTCGATCCGACGTTGCGGATGATCGCCCTCCTCAGCGACCCTGCGTCGACCATCGGGCCGTTCGATCTGCACATCCCGACCGAGGCCCACTTCGTCAACGGCTGGACGTCGCTCGCCGGCTCGGCAAGGGCGGTCTCGGCATGAGCGCAGAGACCTCCCGGGCGACACTCGATCGTGCCATCGCCGGTGCCGCATTGGCGCTGTACTCGCTCGCGGTGGCGGTGGGGTTCTGCCGTGTGTTCTCCCAGTGGGAGTTCCTCGGCGATCTGCTCGTCGTCGTGCTCGTCGGACACGTCACGGGTTTCCTGCTGCGTCACGTCCACGTCGCGTTCGCCATCGTCATCCAGCTCGTCGTCGTCGCCTGGGCATGCGCGGTGGTCGTCTATTGGGACACGTTCCGGTTCGGGTTCCCCACACCGACGACGTGGGAACTGCTGCGCAGCGACCTCTCGCTCGTCGGCGACCAGTTCTCGCAGGCCGTCGCACCCGTGATCTATGCAGGCGGATGGACGACGCTCGCCGTCCTCGGCATCGGTGTGGTGGTGGCGTTGTCCGACGTGTTCGCCTTCAGGGCATCGGCACGTTTCGAGGCGCTCGTCCCCGGTGGCGTGCTGTTCATCATCGTCAGCGCGCTCGGCGACGGGCGTGACCAGGTGCTCACCACGGGGGCGCTCATCCTGGCCGGCATCCTTGCCGTGAGCGCGCTGCGGGCGATGCAGCACCGGCCCGCTCGCATCGTCATCGGCCGCCAGCGTCCGCAGGGGGCGACGCTCGCCTCGACGGCGCTCGCCCTGGGCGCCCTCACTGCGGTCGCTGCCGGTGTCATCGGACCGGTGCTCCCGGGCGCCGAGAGCGAGGCCATCTACGACACCCGCAACGGACCGCCCGAGATCACCCGCATCGAGTCCCCGCTCGTCGACATCCGCCCTCGGCTCGTCAACCAGTCGGCGCAAGAGATGTTCTCGGTCACAGCCGAACGACAGTCGTACTGGCGCCTTGCCTCGCTCGGCGAGTTCGACGGCACGCGATGGAAGCTCAACCGCTCGTCGCTGACTGGAGCCGACGACCTCGGCAACGCCACCGAAGGTCGCACGATGCTCCGTCAGGAGATCGTGATCGCCGCGCACCGCGGCGCGCTCGTGCCCGCTGCGGCCGATCCGCTATCGGCGTCCGGGCTGGACCTGCGTTGGAGCGAGGAGAACGCGACGCTGCTCGTCCCCGGTGAGGAGGGCGTGCGCGGGGGTGACCGGATCACGGTGGAGTCCGCGCTGCCGACGTTCACCGCCGAGCAGCTCGACGCGGCGACGATCTCCAACGCGCCGGGAGACGGCCGCTACACGGAGCTGCCGTCGGATCTCGACCCGTTCATCGCCGACCAGGCGCGTTCCATCACGGCCGGGGCGCCGACGCCGTATCGCCAGGCGCTCGCCATCCAGCGCTTCTTCCGCGACAACTTCGAGTACAGCCTCGACGTGCAGCAGGGCAGCGGCAACAACGCCATCATCAGCTTCCTGCGTCAGCGAGTCGGCTACTGCGAGCAGTTCGCCGGCACGTTCGCGGCGATGGCGCGATCGGTCGGGCTGCCGGCTCGCGTCGCGGTCGGCTACACGGCGGGGACCCGTGACAAGGCGACGGGCACGTTCAAGGTCGCTGGGCGCAACTCGCACGCGTGGCCAGAGGTGTGGTTCGACGGGCTCGGCTGGGTCCCCTTCGAGCCGACACCTGGCAGGGGCATCCCCGGTGCCGAGCGGTACACGGGCGTCGAGGCGCAGCAAGAGACGGGCGAGGTGGTGCCGCCTGGCACGGGCGGCGAGCCCGGCGAAGGACCTGCGCCGACGTCGGTGGCTCCTGGCTCGATCCCCGGTCCCCCCGCCTCGGTCGACGAGGTGCCCGACATCCGCGATCCGGACACCGACAGCATCCCTGCCGTGGCGACGGGCGGTCGCAGCGGCGGACCCGACCTCAATCGCGTCGCCGCACCCGTGCTCATCGCACTCTTCCTGATGCTCGGCGTCGCCATTGCGCCGTCGGTGCTGCGTCGCGTCCGCGCCCGCCACCTCGGCGCCGACCCGGAGGTTGCGATCGTGTCGATCTACGAGCGCCTGCGCTCGCTCGTCACGGCAGCCGGTGCGCCGACGACGTCATCGGTGACACCACGCGAGTTCGCACGACGGGCGGCCCAGACGGTGCCCGGCGTGCGCAGCGACCTGACCCGGCTGACCGATGCCGTGACGGCGAGCACGTTCGGTCCCGCTGGACAGATCGACCCGCAGCTCGTCGCCTCGTGCGAGGGTTGGTATGCAAGCATCGAGCGCGTGGCCAAGACGTTGCTGCCGTGGCACGTGCGCCTGTGGCGCTACGTCACGCTGCAGTGACGGATGCGTCGCGGACGCGTCACTCGTGACGTTCGGCCCGGCGACGCCCTGCGCCGAGCCACGAGCTGACGGGCAGCGTTCCGAGCCGCTCACGCCCCACGAGGCGCAGCTCGGTTTCCAGCATCACGGCCATCACGACGGTGCCGAGGAACACGGCGAACGCGAGCAGGAAGCTGATCGAGAGCACGAGCACGCTCAGCACCAGGCCGCCGACGACACCGGCGACGAGCAACACAAGGCGACGACGCGAGATGCGGTAGCCGGTGCGCTTGAACTCGGGATCGCGGCGGAGCTCCTGTTCGATCTGTCGCAGTATCCGCTTCTCGTCTTCGGACAAGGGCATGCCTACTCCTCGGCTCGGTGCTCAGTCTCGCAGGTTTGTCCCTGATCCTCAACGCGCCGCGACGGGTCGGGGCGGTTCGGTCCCCACTGTCCGGTGCCCGCGCGCATCGGGCGGAGACCGTCCCCGTCGAGCATGCTCGCAGGTCCGATGGCGGCCGCACCGAACCGGCTGCGGATCTCGTCGACGGTGTCGTCGGCGCGGCCGCCGTCGCCTCCTTCGTCGGGGCGCAGGTCGTCGAAGCGCAGCTGGCGGTGCGGGGGGCCGAGCTTCGTGGCCACGACACCGAGCAGGCGGACACCGCGTTGCGTCTCGATCGCGGCGAGCAACGTCGAGACGACGGCGAGGATCTCGTCGGTCGTGTCGCAGGCGTCCGGCACGGTGGCGGACCGCGTGATGGT
>JACDGA010000235.1 GCA_013815505.1 Acidimicrobiia bacterium | reverse complement strand
CCTCGGTGATCCATCCCGTGCGCGAGAGGTGATCGGTGCGTCCGGACAGAACGCGGCAGTCGACGAGTACCTCACCGGGTTCGAGAACCTCGACATGATCGGTCGGCTGTACCACCTCGGCAAGGGCCCAGCTCGCCAACGAGCTCGGGACCTGCTCGAGCAGTTCAACCTCTCCGAGGCCGGCGACCGGCCGGCGAAGACGTATTCGGGCGGCATGCGCCGTCGCCTCGACCTTGCCGGAGCGCTCGTCGCTGACGCTCCGGTGCTGTTCCTCGACGAGCCGACGACCGGTCTCGACCCTCGGAGCCGAAGCGATCTGTGGGAGGTCATCGGCGATCTCGTCGAGGGCGGGACCACGCTACTGCTCACCACGCAGTACCTCGAAGAGGCCGAGCGGCTGGCCGACAACATCGTCGTCATCGACCGCGGGGTCGCCATCGCAGAGGGCAGCGCCGACGAGTTGAAGGGCACCGTCGGCGGCGAGCGGCTCGAGGTCGTGGCCGCGCAGGACTCCGACGTTGAGCGCATCCTCTCCGCCATCGGCGGGATGGGTTCCGAGGAACCTGCCGTCGACGGCCGCAAGGTCTGCATCCCGATCATCACCGGATCGAAGGGGCTCATGGAGGCGGTGCGCCGACTCGACGAACAGGGCATCGAGCCGAGTGATCTCGCGTTGCGTCGGCCGACGCTCGACGATGTGTTCCTCTCACTGACCGGCCACGCCGCCGAGGAGACGACCGCGGCCGACGCACCGGCCGCCGACAGCAACAACGACGACGCTCGAAAAGAGGAGGCATCATGAGTTTGGCGATGACCGCCAGCGACGGCTGGACCGTCGCCCGCCGCAACATCTTCCGGATGATGCGCAACCCCGAGGTCGCCATCTGGAGTTCGATCCAGCCGGTGATGTTCATCGTGCTGTTCGTGTACGTGTTCGGCAGCATCCCGACGCCGGCCGACATCCCGTACGAGAAGTACGTGATGGCGGGCATCTTCGTGCAGACCGTGATGTTCAACTCGATGTTGACCGGAGTCGGGCTCGCCGAGGACATCCAGAAGGGCATCATCGACCGCTTCCGGGCGCTGCCGATGGCCCGCTCGGCGGTCCTGATCGGGCGCACGACGAGCGACATCGTCAACGGATTGGCGCAACTCGTGGTGATGGTGCTCGTCGGGCTCGCCGTCGGCTGGCGAGTCGAGAGCTCGATCCTCGAGGCCGGCGCAGGGCTCGCCCTCGTGCTGCTCGTCGCCTATACGTTCTCTTGGATCTCGGCAGCGATGGGCCTCAGCGTCGGTTCTGTCGAGGCGGCCAACTCCGCAGGGTTCGTGTGGCTGTTCCCGCTGACGTTCGTGTCGAACACGTTCGTCCCCGCCGCGAGCCTCCCCGCCGGCTGGCAGCAGTTCGCCGAGTGGAACCCGATGTCGGCCTTCGTCGGTGCCGTGCGGTTGCTCTTCGGCAACACCGAGCTCCGCTACGAACCCGACGTGTGGCCGCTGCAGAACCCGTTCCTCGCCTCGTTCCTGTGGATCGCGCTGCTGCTGGCGATCTTCGTGCCGCTGTCGGTGCGCCAGTACAAGAAGGCCGCAAGCCACTGACGTCGAGTTGCGCAATCCCGAACTGGAGGTCACAGAACGCGCAATTACGCGTTCTGTGACCTCCAGTCGGACAGGAACGGGTGCGTCTACGACAGGTCGTAGATCACGTGGGTGGCATGGCGTGTCCAGCGGGCGGACCGAGCTGTCAACTCGCGACGTCGGACGCCCGTGAACAACGGGGTGCCGGCGCCGAGCAGTATCGGGGCGATGTGCAGCCGCAGCTCATCGGCGAGACCAAGGTCGACGCTCTGACGGACGACCTCGCCGCCGCCCATCACGACGACGTTCCGCCCGCCGGCGGCGGTCCGGGCGGCATCGATCGCTGCGGTGATGCCGTCGGTGACGAACGTGAATCCGTCGAGCCGTGTCGTCGCCGGCGGGTCGTGCGTGACGACGAACACCGGCGGGGTCGCCGCATGCCCGGCGCCATAGGCCATCTCGTCGTTCCACCCGTTCGGACCGTCGATGATGTCGAACAGCCGGCGACCCTCACGACAGCACCGGTTTGCTCCGTGCTGTCGAGCAGCACCTCGGCGTCGACGGGGTCGTCGCTGCCGATGGCCCACGTGTGCAACGGCTCTCCTCCCACGCCGAGGCCCTGCTCGAGATCGGGATCGGGTCCCGTCACGAAGCCGTCGAGCGAGACCGAGATGTCGGCGATGATCCTTGGCATGGTGCTCCTCGTGGGTGTTCGGTCGACGTCAGTACGACGTCCTGGCACGCCCGAAATCATCGGCGTCTCATCCGAACTGGACGTAGGAGGACGCGCTATGCGCGTCATTCGACCTCCAGAATGGGGTGGCGGGAGGTCTTGGCTATGGTCCGCCGATGAGGTTCGACACGCCGGTCACCGTCAGCGGCCCGATGCGAACGCCGGCACAGATGCTGGACGACCAGAGCTACGACGGTCACTCGAGCGTCCACGACGACGCCACGGCCGAGTCGATGGGTCTCACCGGCGCGCCGATCGAGGGACCGACGCACTTCAGCCAGTTCGACCCGCTCGCCGTCGCGGTGTGGGGTACCGACTGGTTCGAACGCGGCTGCATCAGCAGCCACTTCCGGACGATGGTCGTCGCGGGTGAGGAAGTCCAGGCATCGCTCACGACGACCGGCCCAAACGCCGCCCGGATCGAGGCGCACAAGGCCGACGGGCAGCCAGTGCTCACGGGCACGGCATCGCTCGGGCCCGACCACGGCGAGACAGAGCTCGGCGCACGCCTCGCCCGGCTCGGTGACCCGGGCGAGCTGTTCGTCGTCGATCAACTGCACGTCGGCATGCGCGAACGCGTCGCCGAGCCGGTCTCGATCAGCCACGAGGAACGCAATGGGCCGCTGTACCCGTTCTCGCTCGCCGAGAAGCTCGAGCGGATCACCGAGCGCCACCCGTGGTACACACCCGAGGGTGCCGCGTCCTCGCCACGGCACCGTGCGATCGTGCCGATCGAGATGGCCAGCGTGCTCGCCCACAAGGCCGGGCGCGGGTTCCCCGTCCGGCGGCCTTCGCTTGGGCTCTTCCTCGACCTCGAGGTACAACTCGCCGCCGGACCGATCCTCGTCGACCAGCCGTACACCGTGGAGCACGAGGTCGTCGGACTCGGCCAGAGCCGCCGCACCGAGAGCTACTGGACTCGCAGCACCGTGACCGACGCCGACTCCGGCGTCGTCGCCGCCATCGTGCTGCTCCACTCCGGCGTGTTCAAGGAGTCGTACCCCGCCTACCCACGCAAGCACCTCGCCTGAGCTCTGCTCAGCGCGTTCCTCGGGCGAGCGATCGGATGTAGGCGCGGCCCGACTCGGCCCCAGCGATAACTCCTGCTCGTGCCAGCGGAGCGGTGGTCAACATCGCTGCGCCGTAGCCCACCGCCGCAAACCGGTCATCGTCGTCGAAGGCGACGATGACCGACGCGGACGGATGCCCCTCGGAGAACTCCTCGATCGCAACCCAGACGGTGTAACCGTCGTCGAGCAGTTGGCTCACCCGCTGAGCGTCGTCGTCCCACGTGCGAAGGCGAAGCCGCCCCCGCTGAACGTCGCCACGGAGGACACGCGAGACCGTGTAGTCGGCATCGACGGTCGCTCCCTCGGATGGCGACCGCAGGGGCGTCGAGACTTCGGTCACCTCGATCCACGGCAGCCGGCGCAGCCGCGCTGGCTCAGTCGGTCCCGCGCAGTCCGCTTCGGCACACGGGTTGCCCCGACCCCACGACGCCGAAACCGGGATCACCAGATCGAGCTCGGATGCGG
>JACDGA010000234.1 GCA_013815505.1 Acidimicrobiia bacterium | reverse complement strand
CACTTATTTGAGAGACTTACTAAATTACAGGAGTGATAATAATGCATATTGGTACGTTCGTCGGGCGCGGACGATCGGTCGCCGATCATCGAGGTCGCTCATGGTGATCAAGCAGTCACCCATCGAGATCTCTGCAGACCAGTTCCCGCCCGTGACCACGCGGCGCGACGACGCGACCCGCGACTCGTTGCTGCGAGCCGCCGACCGGCTGCTCGTCGAGCAAGGTCCCGGCGCGCTCACCGTTCGGGCCATCGCCAACGAGGCGCAGATGAGCACGATGAACGTGTACTCGCGCTACGGGAGCAAGGAAGGCATCGTCGACGAGCTCTACCGTCGTGGCTTCGCCAGCCTCAAGTCGGCGATGAACGACGTGCCCGAGACGGACGACCCGCTCGAAGACCTCCGCCAGATCGGCAACGTCTACCGCGAGTTCGCGCAGACGAACGAGGCCTACTACAGCCTCATGTTCGACCGACCGGTTCGCTATTTCGAGCCCTCGAAGGAGGCGCTCGAGATCGCCGTCGACTCGCTCGGCCTGCTCGTCGAGCGTGTGCAGCGCTGCATGGACAAGGGCCAACTCGTGAACCGCGACGCGACGGAGGTGGCCTCGGCACTGTGGGCGGCGGTTCACGGCGTCGTCTGCATCGAGCGGTTCAAGGACCTGCTCGCCATCCCCGACTGGGACTCGCTCTACGGCACCACGGTGAACGCGCTCATCCGAGGGCTCGGCTCGGAGTCGTCGCGCTAGCGTTCGCCCAGTGCTCGCCACGTTCGCCAGCGTCTTCACCACCCTGTCGGACTGGCTGGAAGATCTCACCGGCTGGCTCGACGACACGTCGGGCAAATGGTGGTTTCTCGGCGTCATCTTCGGAATCGCACTGCTCGACTCGGTGATCCCGGTCGTCCCCAGTGAGACGGCAGTCATCATCGGTGGCGTCGCCGCGGGCAGCGGGGACCAATTGCTTCCGCTCGTCATCGCGGTGGGCGCCGCAGGTGCGTTTCTCGGCGACAACCTGGCATACGAGATCGGGCACCGCTTCAGCGACAACATCGCCCGACGCGCGGAGTCGAGACCGAAGACGCAACGACGCCTCGACTGGGCGCGCGACGCCATCGCCGAACGCGGCGGCATGCTGCTCGTGACGGCGAGGTTCATCCCGGGAGGGCGCACCGCGCTCACGATCACGTCCGGCCTCACGCAGCAGTCCCGGTTCTGGTTCGTGCGCTGGATCGCGCTCGCTGCGGTCATCTGGGCCTCGTACGCGGCCGTGCTGGGATACATCTTCGGCCAGCGCTTCGCCGACAACCACACGCTCGCGTTCGTGTTCGCCTTCGCCACGGCACTGTCCATCACCGTCGCCATCGAGGTGGTCCGTCACATCCGGTCATCGCGCGCCGCCGGCAAAGCGCGCCCCGCCTGAGGCGCCGATGCTCGCCGTGGTCGTGGTGCGCGGCGGGATGCTGCCGCTCGGAGCCGACGAGGTCGTCGCCGAGTGCGGTGGACACGTCCTCGCCGCCGTCGACGACGCCGCCCCCGCCGACCTCGCCGCACTCGACGGCGTCGCGACGGAGATCGAGATTGCCGACCTCGGCGCGTTCGAGCCACCGCGTTGGGCAGCGCACCTCGCCGACCTGACCGCGAGCGACGACATCGTCGTCCTCCCGGCGTCGGCGGACGGCCGCGACCTCGCTGCCCGACTCGCGCATTGCAGGGAATGCGACCTCTTCGCCAACGCACACCGCATCGACGGCACCACGGCCGACCTCGTCGTCGGCGGCGGTTTCGCGCTCGCCAGGGTCGAGATCACCGGCCGCGCCGTGCTCACGATGTCACCCGGCGTGCGAACCGTGACGCGCACCGGCACCGCTCACGTCACACCACGCCACGTCGCCATCCCCGGTGACGACCCAGCCGCCGCCGTCGCAACGTCCGGCAGCGTCGTGACGCTCGAGCTCGTGGCCGCCGACGCGACGTCCGTCGACCTCGCCGAGGCGCCGCGCATCGTCGCCGGTGGAGCGGGACTCGACGCTCCCGCGCGGTTCGAGCAGCTCACAGAGCTCGGGCGTCGCTTCGATGCATCGGTCGGCACGACACGCGTCGTCACCGATCGCGGGTGGCTACCGCACGAGCGCCAGATCGGCACCACCGGCGTCGTCGTCTCACCGGCGCTCTACATCGCGTTTGCGATCAGCGGCGCCGTGCAGCACACGACGGGCATCGGCTCCCCCGAGCACATCGTGAGCGTGAACACCGACCCGTTCTGCCCGATGATGCAACTCGCAGACCTGGCGATCGTCGCCGACGCCAACGAGGTGCTCGATGCACTCAGCTCGCTGCTGCTCGAGCCGGCGGTGTCGCCTTCATGAGCAGCCGGGCCGACGCGGTTGTCGTCGGCGCCGGACCCGGAGGCGCGTGCGCTGCTGCGGTGCTGGCGCGAGCGGGACACGACGTCGTGTTGCTCGAACGTGGCCCGCGTCCGGGAACGAAGAACATGTACGGCGGCGTGGTCTATCCGCGGTTCCTCGACACGCTCTACCCACAGTGGTGGGAGGAGGCGCCGATCCAGCGTTGGATCACGCGCCGCTCGACGATGATCCTGACCGACACGCAGGCGGTGTCGGTCGACTTCCGCACCGAGGCGTGGAGCGAGCCGCCGTACAACGGCGCCACCGCCTACCGGCCGGAGTTCGACGCCTGGCTCGCCGGCAAGGCAGCGCAGGACGGTGCAGAGGTCATCTGCTCCACGACGGCCACCGGTCTCGTGCGCGACCGACGCGGGCACATCTGTGGAGTGACGACCGATCGCGACGACGAACTGCTCGCTCGCGTGGTCGTCGCCGCCGACGGTGTCAACAGCTTCCTCGCCAAGGAGGCGGGGCTCTTCGGCGACGAGGACGCGAACCATTTCACGCTCGGCGTGAAGGAGACGCTGCATCTCGGACGCGACGTGATCGACCAGCGTTTCGGCGTGCGCGACCGCGACGGCGTGGACATCGAGATCCTCGGCGGCACCGGCGCCGTCAACGGCGGCGGGTTCCTCTACACCAACCTCGACACCGTGTCGGTCGGCGTCGTACTGCAGATCGACGCCCTGGCCAACCAGTCGCAGCGACCCGAGGCGCTGATCGCGGCGCTGAAGGAGCACCCGGCCATCGCCCCGCTCGTCGAGGGCGGCGTGGTCGAGGAGTACTCGGCGCACCTCATCCCCGAGGGCGGCTACGACACGATGCCGCAGCTCGCCACCGACGGGATGATGGTCGTCGGTGACGCCGCAGCCATGTGCCTGGCCGCAGGCATCTGGCTGGAAGGTGTCAACTTCGCGATGGCAAGCGGCGCCGCAGCGGGTGCGACTGCTGCCGAGGCGCTGGCACGCAACGACACGTCGGCCGGCTCGCTCGCTGCCTACCGCGCGCGCCTGGAGGACAACTTCGTGCTGCGCGACCACCGCAAGCTGCGCAACATCCCCGGTCTCGTGCTGTCCGATCGCGTCCAGCGTCAGTACCCGCAGATGATCGCGAATACCGTTGAACGCATGTTCCGCGTCGACAACCCGCTGCCGAAGCCGGGACTGCGGGCGATCGTCCGCGACGAGCGTCGGCGCGCAGGCATTGCCTCCCGCCACCTGATCCGCGACGCCTGGACTGCGCTGCGGGGGCTCGGATGAGCGACGACGCCCAGGGCGCAACGGCGTCGGGCGACGGCGAGGAGCGATGGCCGTCCCTCTCGTTCGAGGACCGCATGGCGACCGCGGTGTTCGACGTCCACGAGCGCGCCCACATCGTCGTCGACGCTGCCGTGTGCCTCGACTGCTCGACGCGACGCTGTGTCGTCGCATGCCCCGCCAACC
>JACDGA010000233.1 GCA_013815505.1 Acidimicrobiia bacterium | reverse complement strand
TCCCTGTGCGCTCGGCCTGCTCGGCGAGCGCGAGTGCCTGCAGCGAGTCGCTCGGGATCGTGCGGAAGAACAGCCCGTTGTCGGGGAAGTCGTCGAGCAGCAGCGCACTCGCCGTGGGCGAACAGGTGAGTACGCCACTGTCGACCATCGTGCCGAGTTCGGCGATCGTGTTGAGCGACGACGTCGGCCCGATGACGACATCCACGTCGACGTCGATCAGCTGGTCGAACGCCTGCTGGGTGTCGGTCAGGGTGATTCCCTCGATGCGCTCGTGCACCGTGACGTCGCGGCCGAGCACCCCGCCCGCATCGTTGACCAGCTGCACGGCGAGCTCGGCTGCGGCGCCGACTCCTTCGCCGAGCGGGGAGTCACCGGGGCGCGGCAGCAGGAAGCCGATGCGCAGTCGACCATCGCTCTGCCGGGACACCGCTGTGGTGGACGTGGTGCCGGGATCGGCGGTGTCGGGTGTGGGCTCGGTGGAGTCGCTGCAGCTCGTGGCAACGAGAACGAACGCGAGACCGGTGGTGACCAGTCGGGCGGAGCGCATCGCACAACGATAGAACTGGCCATGGCATGAGCGGCACCCGCCCGACCGACGAACCAGCGACACGCCTCGTCGACGGGCGGCGCGACGTCCTCGAGCGCCGCGGCCTGGCTGGCCGCGACCTCGTCCATGAGCTGTCGGACGCGACCGACCGCGGCGTTCGCGAGCTGTTCGCCCACGTCTGCCCCGATGACCGCGGACTCGCCCTCGTCGCGCTCGGCGGCTACGGAAGGGGAGAGCTCGCGCCGTCGAGCGATCTCGACGTGCTGCTGCTGCACGACGGCAAGCGGCGTGACGTCGAGGCCGTCGCCACCGCGCTGTGGTACCCGATGTGGGATGTCGGGCTCCGGCTCGGCCACGCCGTGCGCACGAGGGACGAGCACCTCCGCCTCGCCGACGACGACATAGAGTCTGCGACAGCGACCCTGTCCGCCCGTCACCTCGCCGGCCGCTCCGACCTGACCGCCGATCTCCGTGCCCGGGCGACCGCTTCATGGCAGCACCACGGTCGGCGCCGGCTGTCGCAGCTGCGTGCTCGCGACCAGCAGCGTCACGAGCGAGCGGGCGAGGTCGCCTACCTGCTCGAGCCCGACGTGAAGGACGGCGTCGGTGGTCTGCGCGACGTGCAGTCGCTGTCGTGGGCGCGCCTCGCCGGGCTGGACATGCTGCAGGGCGACATCGCGGTTCTCGACGACGCTGCCGCCGAGTTGACCGACGTCCGGGTCGCGCTGCACCGCGTCGCCGGACGGTACGGCGAGGTGCTGCGGCTCGAGTCGCAGGCGGCCGTCGCCGAGCTCGTCGGTGCGCCGGGTGACGACGAGCTGATGGCCGACCTCGCCGGCGCCGGCCGCGTGATCGCCTGGATCTACGAGCAGTCGTGGAGCGGGTGGCAGCGGGGCCGTGTGCGTCGCCACCGCCACGAGCGGCTCGGCGACGGGATCGAGCTCGCGCTCGGGTCGGTCGAGCTCACCGCCGACGCCGACCCCGGTGCCCGCCCGACGTTGCTGTTCGACATCGCCATCGCCGCCGCGCGACGCGAGGCACCGATCGGCCGGCGTTCGCTCGCACGGCTGTCGGAGCGGCTGCCTACGTTCCCTGACCCGTGGCCCGACGGCTGGGTCGACGGCCTCGTCGGCGTGCTGCGAGAGGCACATCGGGCGATCCCCGTGCTGGAGTCGCTCGACCAGGTGGGGCTGCTCACCCGCGTCGTGCCGGAGTGGGCGGCGGTGCGCTCGAAGCCGCAGCGCAACGCCTATCACCGCTTCACGGTCGACCGTCACCTCTGGGAGGCGGCGGCGAATGCGGCGACGCTCGCCGACGAGGTAGCTCGCCCGGACCTGCTCGTGCTCGCCGCCCTCTTCCACGACATCGGCAAGGGGTTCCCCGGCGACCACACCGACGTCGGCGTCGAGCTGATGCAGGAGATCGGTCCACGACTCGGTCTCGACGCCGCCGAGGTCGCCACGTTGACGTGCGCGGTTCGCCACCACCTCTTGCTGCCCGACGTGGCGATGCGCCGTGATCTCGCTGACCCGGCGACGGCAGCCAACATCGCAGCCGCGGTCGGCACGGTCGACGAGCTCGAGCTGTTGCACGCGTTGACGATCGCCGACTCGATGGCTACCGGTCCGACGGCGTGGTCGGAGTGGAAGGCGGGGCTCATCGCGGAGCTCGTGGCACGCACTCGGCGGGCGCTCGGCGACGCGCAGCAGCGCGAGCCGGAACCGGTGTTCCCCGACCCAGCCACGCTCGACGCGATGCGGTCCGGCCGGCTCGACGTGCGGATCGACGTCGACGCCGTGACGACCGTGTCGACGGACGTGCCCGGATCGTTCGCACAGGTCGCAGGGGCGCTGTCGCTGCACCGGCTCGACGTCGTCAGCGCGACCGCGCACTCCGAGTCATGCGGACCGGGCAGCACCGCGATGGCGGCGGCACGGTTCCGGTTCCTGCACGAGCCCGAGCGCCCGATCGGCGAGTTCGCCGACGGCCTGCGCGAGACGATCGAGCGGGCGCTTGCTGGCGAACTGGCGATCGAGGCGCGGCTGGCGGAGCGTGCCCGGTCGGCAGGTCGGCGGCGTCGCACGCAGGCTGCGGGGCCCGGAGCTCCCTCGGTGAACATCCTCGACGACGCGTCCGACGACGCCACCGTGATCGAGGTGCGGGCGCCGACGCGACCCGGACTGTTGCACCAGCTGGCGAAAGCCGTCGCCGATGTCGGACTCGACATCCGTCACGCGACGGTGCAGACGATCGGTCCCGAGGCCGTCGACACGTTCTACGTGCTGAATGCCGCCGGGATGCTCGTCACCGACCCGTTCCACCTCGGCGAGATCCGCCGCGCGCTCCTCCACGCCGCTGGAAACGCTCAACTAGCGTGAGGCTCGTGGCCGAGGGGGACGACGAGCGCGACGACAACGCCGACCGCGAGCTCGCCGACTCCGAGGCCGCCGGTCTCGCCAGCGGCGACATGGAGCGTTGGAGCGAGACGCTGGCGGCGATCGCCAGGACCGGGCTCGGCTTCACCGAGAGCCTCTACGAGCGCGAGCGGTTCGAGGAGGTGCTGCACGTGGCTGCCGACATCAAGGCAGCGGCGAACGAGGCGCAGGAGGCCGTCGAGGCGCAACACGAGCGTGACCACTTCGTGCAGGAGTGGCTCGAGTCGGTGGGCGTGGGCGTGCCGGGGTACGTCACGCCGAAGGTCGCCATCGGCGCCATCGTCGGCAACGACCGCAACGAGATGTTGCTCGTGCAGCGCGCCGATTCGGGCGTGTGGCTGTACCCCACGGGGTGGGCCGACGTCGGCTACTCACCCGCCGAGGTGGCCGTCAAGGAGGTCGCAGAGGAGACCGGCATCGAGTGCGAGCCCGAGCGGCTCATCGCCGTGATCGACGGACAGCGCATGGGGTTCAGCCGGTTCGGCATGTACATGCTCGTCTTCTACTGCCGCGCAGTCGGGGGAGTGCTGCGGCCGCATCCGCTGGAGACGTCCGACGTCGGCTGGTTCACCCGCGATGCGTTGCCGTCGGCGACGGTCGGCACGTCGTTTTGGGGTCCGATGGCGTTCGCTGCGATCGACGGTGACCACGGCCCGACGCACTTCGATCCTCCGCGATCGCCCGTGTGGCGGACGTAGCGCGACCGCCCAGTCAGGCCACCAGCCGGGCTGGTCAGTCCGAGTCGCGTTGGTCGCGCAAGAAGCGTTCGACCTCTTCCACCAGCTCGGCAGGGTCGGGCTCGATCGGCACCTCGGGGACGGCGTCCTCCAAGCGGGCGACGTAGTCCTCGAGGTCGTTGTTCTCCAC
>JACDGA010000037.1 GCA_013815505.1 Acidimicrobiia bacterium | reverse complement strand
ACTGATCTCCATCGCCGATGACGAGCGCCAGCCGCTCGACGTGCGCGCCGGCGCCGAGGCGTCCCTGTCGCAGCTGTTCATGTTCACGCATCGCACCGACGAGTCCGTGCGCTGGGCGGACCGCGCCATCGCCCACGCCCGGGAAGTCGGCGACGACGTGATCGCGGCTCGTGCGGCGGTCGAGCGAGCCAGCGCGCGGTCGTGGATCGTGCCCCGGGAGATGGCGGAGACCGAGCTGCGTGCGGCGATCGACGCAGCACGCGCTGCACACGACTTCATCGCGACGGCGCGTGGCCTCGGCAACCTGCTGTCGCTGCTGCCGCCGCACACCGGAGAGGGCGGCGAGCTGCTCGACGAACTGCGCCTGCTCGTGCGCCGCGCCGGCTTCGACAAGCTCGGCGCAGTGGTGGCGATGCGGGACTGCGACGCAGCGGTGGGACGCGGCGACCTCGCAGGTGCCCGGCGCGCCCATGCCGAGACGTGGTCGTCGTGGATGCAGGTGGGGACGTGGACGTGGGCCGGTTCTCGCCAGGCGTTTCTCGCCATCGAGGAGGGCAGGTTCGCCGATGCTGAGGCCGTGCTGCGGTCGTTCTCGTTGCCCGACGACGTCATCGCCGCTCGCACCGCCGTCAACGAGGATCCGTTCCACATCCCGATCATGTGGTTGGAGCTCGCTGCGCTCCGTGGAGACCGTGTCCTCGGCGAGCGAGCGTTCGATGCGCTCGTCGCGATCGACAGTGGATGGAATGTGTTCTTCAACGACGTCGTCATCGCGGTCGATTCGGCGCTCGCGCTCGGCATCGAGCCGCAGCGGGTCCGCGAGGCGTTCGTGACACCGATGGCATCGGCCGACGAGGCCGTGAAGATCGAGGACGCCTCGTCGTACGTCGAGGGTTTGCTCGCCGTCGGCGACGGCCGGCATCGTGACGCGATCGCGTTCCTCGAACCGCTGGTCGGCGGCGAGGCCGACGAGCGGGTGGAGGCGATCCCGCGAGCGACGACGAGGATCGCCCTCGTGCGGGCGTACCTCGCAATCGGTGATCGCGCCCGTGCCCTCGATCTCGTCAGGCGCGTGGTCGAGGTCGACCTCGGTCGCTGGCCCGGGGTGCGGCGTGATCGTGCCGAGGAGATCCTGCGACGATTGTCGCCGACACGTGCCGACGGCGCGTCGCGGGCCGCGAACGCTGCCGACGCCGGTCCCGGCGGCTCGCTGACGCCGCGCGAGCGAGAGGTTGCGATGCTGCTGTCGGAGGGATTGACCAACGGGCAGCTCGCCGAGCGGCTCTACATCTCGCCGAAGACGGCGGCCGTGCACGTGTCGAACATCCTCGCCAAGCTCGATCTCTCCGGGCGCGCCGAGATCGCGGCGTGGGCCGTACGCAACATGGGCGAACCGGCGTCGACGGTCTGACGCGATCGTGCCGGCCGTGACGGCCACCCGCTAGGTTTGCCGCCGATGGGACAGCCGGTCGCGGTCACCGAGAAGCCGGGCGCACATCCTGGCGTGGTGCGGTTCGAGACCAACCGCACGTTCTCGGGCATGGGCCACGAGCGGTTCGCCTCGACCGAGGAGGCGTGGGCGCCCACGGCGTCCGCCGAGATCGCCAGGCGGCTGTTCGCCACGGGGCGCGTCGGCGGCGTGCACATTTACGCCAACATGGTCACGGTCGACCTGCACAACGGCTACTCGAGCGATGGTCTCGGCGACATCATCCGCGAGCTCTACCGCTACTGGCACCCCGGGATGAAGCCACCGACGTTCGAGGATCTGGTGCCCGACGAGGCGGCGGGCGGCGACGCCGCCGCCGGGGCAGGAGCCGGCGCAGCGAGCGACGATCCGGCGCTGGCAGCTGCTGCGGCCCGGGTGCCGTTGCCGCTGCTCGAGCGAGCCCGCGCCGCCCGCGCCAAGTACGCCGCCGCCAACTGACCCCACATCGACCCGGACCGACCCCAACTCCGCCGCACCACCGTCTGGGCGGGATTCGTCCCATTCCACGGTCTGGGCGGGATCCGTTCCAGCAGTTGCGAGAAATCCCGCCCAGACCGTGGCGGGTTCGCCGTACTGTCGCCTCCAGCCATGGATCAGCTCCCGTTCTCGGACCGCACGCGCTACCTCGATCACCTCAGAGACGAGTCCGATCGGTTCCGTGCTGCATTGGCGGTCGCCGATCCGGCAGCCGTCGTGCCGACGTGTCCCGAGTGGAACGCCGACGACCTGCTGTGGCACCTCACGGAGGTGCAGCTCTTCTGGTCGGCGATCGTCGAGGGTCCGGTGCTCGAGGACTCGGAGATCGAGGCCGTGGAGTCGGGCAAGCCAGCACGCCCTGCAGCACGATTGGCGTTGCAGGCATTGTCGGCGGCGACGACCGCCCGGCTCGCCGCCGCCCTCTCTGCAGCGGGACCCGCCGCTCCGGCCTGGTCGTGGCACCCGGCCGATCGCACCGCCGGGTTCACGTTCCGGCGACAGGCGCACGAGGCGCTGATCCACCGCGTCGATGCCGAGCTCACTGCCGGCGTCGACGTCTCGCCGTTCGATCCCGGGCTGGCCACGGACGGCGTCGACGAGATGCTGCGGATCTTCTGGGGGATCCCGGGCGGGGAATGGGCCACGTTTCACCCTGGTGAGCACGTGGTCGAGTTCGTCACAAGCGACACGGCGAGGTCGTGGCGGGTCCTTCTCGGACGGTGGACCGGCACCGGCCCGCAGTCAGGTCGCGAGTTCGACGAGCCGACGGGCATGCCGATCGACGACGACTCGATCGCTCCGACCGCACGGGTGCGGGGGTCCGCAGCCGATCTCGATCGCTGGCTCTGGACACGCGGCGGGAGCGACGTCGAGCGGACCGGCGACGCGGCGGTCCTGGCCGTCGTCGACGAGATCGTCGCCGACGGCGTCGAGTGATCCGCCGCCTGTCTGGGCGGGATTCCTTCCAGCAGTTGCGAGAGATCCCGCCCAGACGGTGAAATGGGAGGAATCCCGCCCAGACGGTGGTGGGCCGGGTCGGTCGGGACGTCGGGACGGTCAGGTCGCTGGCGAACAGGTCGACGAGCGAACAAGTGTTCGGTAGGATCGTGGGATGGCGACTCCGTCCTCGCTGGCAACGATTGCCGATCACACCCGTGCTGGGGTTGCTGCCGTTGCTGCCTCCTCGCTCGCCGGCGAGCGGGTGCTGCCCGTCGACGAGGTGCTCGGCAACCTGTTCGAGCGGCCCGGTGCCGTCGGACTCGTGCGTGGCCAGGTCGTCCACTGCGGCGGTGTCGCCCCGCTGTCGCTGGCACTGGCCGTCGCAGCGGGCGCCGCTCGGGCGGGGGCATGGCTCGCCGTGGTCGACGTCGCCTCCCTCGGGCTCGATGCCGCAGTCGAGATGGGTGTCCCCCTGGAACGGTTGGTCGCCGTCGAATCGGGTCCCGCCCGCAACTGGGCAGAGGTGATGGGCGCCGTGGCCGACGGCTTCGAGCTCGTCGTCACGGCACCCCCGAGGTCGGTCAGCGCCTCGATGGCACGCAAGGTGCACCAGCGCCTGCGCGCCCGAGGCGTGGTGATGCTGATGCTGGGGGACCACCGCTCGGCAGCGCCGAGCGAGCTCGCCGACATCGAGCTACGTGCCACCTCGCCGATCTGGGACGGCCTCGGCGAAGGCAACGGCCACCTGCGCGCAAGGCGGGTCACGATCTCTGCGTCGGGCAGGAGAATGCCCCACCGCCGCTCCGTCGACGTGCTGCTCCCCGGCCCGAGTGGCCGGCTCGAAGCCGCCGGCGGGGAGGTGATCGCACTCGGGAGCGAGGACCTCGCCTCGTGACCCGTCGGATCCTCACCGTGTGGTGCCCGCAGTGGCCCGTGGTCGCAGCGGGGAAGCACGCCGAGATCGCCGTCGTCCTCGCCGCCAACCGAGTGGTCGCCCGCAGCGCCGCAGCGGCAGCGTCGGGGATCCGAGTGGGGTCGCGTCGACGTGAGGCGCAGCGCTGCTGTCCCGACGTCGTGCTCGTCGACCACGACCCCGATCGTGACGCTCGCTCGTTCGAGCCCGTCGTGCGGGCCGTCGCCGCCTTCGTCCCGAGAACCGACGTCGTCACGCCCGGCATGCTGTGCCTCGACGCCCGCGGGCCCGCCCGCTACTTCGGTGGCGAGGAGGAGATGGCCCGCCAGGTCGCTGACGCGGTCGAGCGTGCTGCCCCTGGTGCGCGTGCCGTGGTCGGCATCGCCGACGGGCACTTCGCCTCGGCGATCGCCTCTCAGCAGGCGACGCCGTCGTGCCCCGTGATCGTCGCCGCAGGAGGTTCACCGGCGTTCCTCGCCCCGCAGCCGGTGCGCTGGCTCGCCGTCGCCGCCGGCCGCGACGCTGAAACCGCATCAGGAGGTCCCCCCGACCTCGCCGAACTGGTCGACCTGCTGGTGCGCCTCGGTCTGACGCGACTCGGGGCAGTTGCAGCGATGGCGCCACGCGACCTGCTCGCCCGGTTCGGTTCGATCGGCGTGCTCGCCCACCGGTTGGCGAGCGGTGTCGACGAGCGACCACCGCAGGGACGTGAACCCCCACCGGAGTGGGACGTGACCCAGGTGTTCGACGAGCCGGTGATGTCGGTGCACCCAGTGGTGTTCTGCGCCAAGTCGCTCGCCGATCGCCTCGCCGCCGCGCTCGCCGCCGGCGGGCAGATCTGCACCCGCCTCGTGGTGGTTGCCGAGACCGAGCACGGTGAGCGCAGCGAGCGTGCCTGGTACATGGGGACGGGGCTTGGCGCGGCGGCGATGGTGGAGCGTGTGCGCTGGCAGCTCGACGGATGGATCACTGGCCCGCGCGAGGGAAGCGCCAGCGACGAGCCGGACGCGAGCGCAGGTGGAGCCGGAGCGAGCCAGCGAGACGGCGAGGGAAGCGCCAGCGACGAGCCGGACGCGAGCGCAGGTGGAGCCGGAGCGAGCCAGCGAGACGGCATCAGCGCCGGCATCGTGTTGCTGCGGCTCACTCCCGCCGAGGTCCGTGCCGACGACGGCGAGCAGCGCGGGTTGTGGGGCGGTCGCTCCGATGCCGACGAGCGCGCCCACCACGCCATCACACGCCTCACCGGGTTGGTCGGTCAGGACGCGGTCAGGGTGCCGGTGTGGCGTGGCGGGCGACTGCCGGCCGAGCGGTACGGCTGGATCCCTGCGCTGACCGCCGATCTCGACCGACCACAGGACCGCCGCCGCAACACCGGACACGCCGCCGGGCACGATGGCGGCGGCGGCGGACCGTGGCCGGGCGCACTCCCTGTCCCGTCACCGCCGGTCGTGCTGCCCGAGCCCCTGCAGGTGGAAGTCGAGGTGCTCGACGCCGGCGGGTCCGCCGTCATGGTCTCGGGCAGGGGGACGGTGAGCGCGCCGCCGGCGACGGTGGCGGGGCGGGCGGTCACGTCGTGGGCGGGACCGTGGCCGGTGGAGCAGCGCTGGTGGTCACCCGAGCACCACCGCCGTCTCGCCCGCTTCCAGGTCGTGCTCGACGACGGTGCGGCGCAGGTGCTCACCGTCGAACGGCAGCGCTGGTGGCTCGCCGCCGCGTACTGCTGAGCGCCTGCTGACCACCTGGTGACCAGGTGACCGAGTCGGTACGTTGGCCGGCGATGCGAGGCCAGCCCGATCCCACCGCTGGCGGCGACGCAGCGTGCTGGGCGCACCACGTCGACGGCCTGCTCTACGAGTCGATCCGCAATGACGTCACCGGGCGGTCGCCGGTCGACGCACGTGAGCGAGCCAGCATCGCCGAGTTCCTCGAGCACTTCGACCGGCTCGTCGCACCGTTCGACGAGCAGTCGTCGCCCGTGCACGTGACGGGATCTGCCGTGGTGCGCAGCGAGCGCGGCGTCGTGCTGCACCGCCACCGCCGTCTCGGCATCTGGATCCAGCCGGGTGGCCACATCGACGTGGGGGAGACGCCATGGGAGGGCGCGCTGCGGGAGGCACGTGAAGAGACGGGTCTGCCGGTGCACCCGCCACCAACCGATCCCGTGGAACGCCGTCCCCCGCTGCTGCACGTCGACGTACACGACGGTGGTCGCGGGCACCGCCACCTCGATCTGCGCTACCTGTTGCACTGCGATCCGGTCGATCCTGCGCCCCCGCCCGGCGAGAGCCAGGACGTCGAATGGCTCGACCTCGACACCGCCATCGACCGCACCGACGATGGTCTCGCCGGCCTCCTGCGCCACCTCCGCAACCACCCGCCCCCCGACTGAAGCCCAGACGGTCAGGTCGATCGGTGGTGCCGCTGCGCGGCGCGGCACGTCGGCACCGCCTGTGTCAGCAACAACACGGGCGTCGTCGTCGGAGAACGCTGACGCAGGCGGATCGGGGTCAGTAGCGGTAGATCGCGTCGCTGGCGGCGGCGACGTAGCCGCCGCCGAACTTGATCGCGTGGACGACGAGAGGCGCGATCTGGTGCAGCGAGACGCGGTCCTGCCATCCGTCGGTGAGTGGGTGCTGCTCGGCGTAGGCGGCGAAGCAGGCGGGGGAGAAGCCGCCGAACAGGCGCATCATCGCCAGGTCGAACTCGCGGTGGCCGCCGTGGGCAGCGGGATCGATCAGCCAGCTCGCGCCGTCGACGTCGACGAGCCGGTTGCCGGCCCACAGGTCGCCGTGCAGCCGGGCGGGCGGCGCGCCGTCGTCAAACCGGTCGAGTGAGCCGGCGAGCCGTTCCAGTGCGGTGATCGACGGCTCGGGCAGCGCTGAGGACTCGGCGGCGAGCCGGGCGAGCGGGAGCAGCCGGCACTCGGCGTAGAACGTCGACCAGCGATCGTGTGGTTCGTTGGGGAGCCGGCGGCTCCCCGTCGTCGCCCGGTCCTTGCGCCCGAAGCACGGTGCACCGGCGTCGTGCATCGCCGCCAACTGGTGGCCGAGCGCGTCGTCGGTCGTGCTCACCGCGCGGCCGGTGTCGATCCACTCCAGCACGAGCAGGGCGGGCGCGCCGTCGCTGCCGTCGGAGACTGCGAGAGGCGTCGGCACTGCCACCGCCCCCACCTCGGCGAGCCACGCAAGGCCGGAGGCCTCTGTGGTGAAGAAATGAGGCGGCGGGTCGGCGTGCGTCTTGGCGAACACCGTGCGTCCGCCGGCGAGGCTGATGCGGAACGACTGCGCCACGTCACCGCCGTGCACCCGCGCAATCGACGACACCTCGGCATCGAGCGCGCGCTCGATCGCCTCGATCAGGTCGGTGCGCTCCACGTCGACCTCCCATTCGCTCCGCTCTGGTGGGATTGAGACGCTGCCCACTCCTCTGCGAGGAGGGCGTAGGTGAAGCCGTCGAGCCACCCACGGCTGCGGTGGAGGGAGTCGCCGACCGAATGGATCTCGCGACGCATTCCGAGGCGCTCCATGAGCCGCCACGACGGCACGTTGTCGGCGAAGCAGTTCGCCTCGATCCGGCGCACGCCGAGCCCGTCGAAGGCGATCCGCAGCAGTGCCTCGACCGCCTCGGTGGCGTACCCCTTGCCCTGATGCTCGGGATCGAAGGCCCAGCCGATCTCTGCCTGAGTGGCGCGTGCCTGCTCGGCGACCTCGACCTGCGACCAGGCATCGGCGACGGCACACTTGAGGTCGCCGACGACCGTTTCCCCGGTCTCGACGACGAGCGTCGTCGCCAGTCGCTCGGGTTCGAGGAAGCGGGCGCGGGATGTCTCGGGATCGCCCTCACGTTGCGACATCCACTCGGTCACCTCGTCGAGCCTGCGGTACCGCCACACGGCCGGATGGTCGGCCGGCGTCGCAAGCCGGAGCACGAGCCGGTCGGTGCGGACCGGCCAGGCGAGGGCGTCGAGGGTGGGCGGCACGGCGGCCAGTCTCGACGGTGGGGACGTTCCTCGCCGAACAGATTGCGGAGTTCCGGCCGTTTGCATCTGACGAACGTTTGTTCGATACTGAGCGGGTGGGGTTCAACAACCCGTCGTGGACCTGGAGCGAGCTGGAAGCGACACTCTCGGGCCGCGGTCGCGACGGGCGGGCGCCCGGATCGCCGTCGTGGAACGCTGGTGGCGACGGTCCGGCGTGGAGTCGCGTCCGCCAACCCTACGAGCCATCGGGTGAGCGGCGCCACGGCAGCGTGCCGTACGCCGAGCTGCACTGCCACTCCAACTTCTCCTTCCTCGACGGCGCTTCGCACCCAGAAGAGCTCGTCGACGAGGCGGCTCGCCTCGGCCTCGACGCGCTGGCGCTCACGGATCACGACGGCTTCTACGGCATCGTTCGCTTCGCGGAGGCCGCCCGCGCCGTCGGCCTCCCGACGATCTTTGGTACCGAGCTGTGTGTGGGCGCGACGGGTGGGCAGGGACCGCTGTTCCGTGACGAGGCAGACACGCTCCAGCAGGTCGCCACGGGGCAGGTGTCGGACTCGCACGCGCCAGATCCTGGACACGATCGCCAGCACCTGTTGCTTCTCGCCGATGGACCCGACGGCTACCGCGCGCTCTCGCGGGCCGTCAGCCTCGGGCACCTCGCCGGCGAGAAGGGCGCGCCGCAGTTCGGTGTCGCCGAGGTCGCCGAGGCGACCGTCGGGAGGGTGTGGGCGCTGACCGGGTGCCGCAAGGGCGCCGTCCCCGCCGCACTCGTCGCCGACGGGCCTGCGGCAGCGGGGCGCGAGCTGGCGAAGCTGGTCGATGCGTTCGGGCGCGACCGGGTGCTCGTCGAGCTGTGGGATCAGGGCGATCCGCTCGACTCCGCCCGCAACGACGCGCTCGCCCGTCTCGCCTACGAGCACGGTGTCGGCGCCGTGGCGACCAACAACGTCCACTACGCAACCCCGGCTCAGCGCCGCCTCGCAACCGCGCTCGCCGCCGTGCGCGCCCGACGCAGCCTCGACGAGATCGATCCCTGGCTGCCGGCGGGAGCGGGTGCACACCTGCGCTCGGGCGCCGAACAGGAGCGCCGCTTCGCCCGCTACCCCGGCGTCGTCGAGCTCGCCGCCGAGATCGGCACGGCGGCGGCCTTCGATCTCGCCCTCGTCGCCCCGTCGCTCCCCCCGTTCCCGTGTCCCGACGGCCTCGACGAGATGGCCTACCTGCGGCGGCTCACCGAAGAGGGCGGCCGCCGTCGTTACGGCGAGCGTCCCGCACCGGCCTCCGTGGCGAACGGCATGACGGTCGAGGACCTCAGCACGAGGGCGAGGGCATGGGCGACGATCGACCGTGAGTTGGCGATCATCGAGCACCTCGGGTTCGCCGGCTACTTCCTCGTCGTCTGGGACCTCGTCGACTTCTGCCGGCGCAACGACATCTACTGCCAGGGGAGGGGATCGGCGGCCAACTCGGCGGTGTGCTTCGCCCTCGGCGTCACGGCCGCAGACGCCGTGAGCCTCGGTCTGCTGTTCGAGCGCTTCCTGTCGCCCGAGCGTGACGGCCCACCCGACATCGACATCGACATCGAAAGTGATCGCCGTGAGGAGGTGATCCAGTACGTCTACGAGCGCCACGGCCGCCACCACACCGCCCAGGTCGCCAACGTCATCACCTACCGCGCGCGGTCGTCGGTGCGCGACATGGCCAAGGCGCTCGGCTACGCCCCCGGTCAGCAGGACGCCTGGTCGAAGCGCATCGACGGCTGGGGCACGCTGCCTGATGCGGCCGGCGAAGGCGCTGGAGCGCCCGCCGTGCCGAGCCGGGGCTTCACCGGTGAACGACGCGACCCAGGAGCTGTGCCTGATGCGGCCGGCGAAGGCGCTGGAGCGCCCGCCGTGCCGAGCCGGGGCTTCACCGGTGAACGACGCGACCCAGGAGCTGTGCCTGATGCCGTCGTCGAGCTTGCAACGGAACTGCAGGACGCGCCGCGGCACCTCGGCATCCACTCGGGTGGGATGGTGATCTGCGACCGCCCGGTGATCGAGGTCTGCCCGGTGGAGTGGGGGCGGATGGATCGTCGCAGCGTGCTGCAGTGGGACAAGGACGACTGTGCCGCCGTCGGCCTCGTGAAGTTCGACCTGCTCGGGCTGGGGATGCTTTCGGCGCTGCACTACGCAGTCGACCTGATCGCCGAGCACCGGGGGTACGAGGTCGATCTGGCGACGATCCCCCAGGAGGACGAGGTCTACGCCATGCTCTGTCGCGCGGACACGGTCGGTGTGTTCCAGATCGAATCGCGGGCAC
>JACDGA010000232.1 GCA_013815505.1 Acidimicrobiia bacterium | reverse complement strand
CATCCACCGGACCGTCATCGGTTCCGCCGGGGCGAACGACCTCGCTGGGGTCGTGCGAACGACGCAGAACTGGATCGGCGGCAGCAGCTACAACCCGTGCGCGGCGAGCTTCGTGCCACCGCCGCCCGAGCGGTTGGACGACCTGCTGAACGACCTCGTGGACTACGTCAACAGCGACGACCACCCGGTGCTCGTGCAGGCTGCGATCGCCCACGCCCAGTTCGAGACGATCCATCCGTTCGCCGACGGGAACGGGCGGGCCGGCCGCGCCCTGATCCACGTCATCCTTCGCCGCCGCGGGCTTGCGCCTCGTTTCGTTCCACCGATCAGCCTCGTGCTCGCCACATGGGCGACCGACTACATCGCCGGGCTGACAGCCTGTCGGCACGTCGGACCGGCGGACGATCCGGCGCGATCTCGCGGAGCGTCGACGTGGTTGCGCACGTTTGCATCGGCAACGGCCCGATCCTGTTCGGACGCCGATCGCTACGCAGCGAGCATTGCCGAGCTCAACCGTCGATGGCACGAGCGCCTCGGACGAGTTCGCGCCGGATCAGCGGCCGAGCGACTGCTGGCGCTGCTCGGCGGCGTCCCGGTCATCACCGTCGACGCCGCCGCACGACTGATCGAACGCTCCACAGTGAGGACCGGCGAAGCGATCAAGCGGCTCGAATCCGCAGGCGTGCTCCGCCAGCGCAACGTCGGTCGCCAGCGCTACCGAGTGTTCGAAGCTCCCGACGTGATCGACCTGTTCGCCGGATTGGAGCGAGCGTTGGCCAGCCCAACCCGCAACACCACAGCCGCGCCGTCGACCCGGCCGGCGCCAAGCGCGTACCACCCCGGATCTGGCGCGCTCACGGCTTTCCGGACCAGACTTGGGCCATGACAGGACGGCACGAACCGGATCGGCCGTGGATGATGCGGACGTACTCCGGCCACTCGACGGCCGCAGCGTCCAACGCGCTCTACCGCACGAACCTCGCGCGGGGCCAGACGGGACTGTCGATCGCCTTCGACCTGCCCACCCAGACCGGCTACGACCCCGACTCACCGATGGCTCGCGGCGAGGTCGGCAAGGTCGGCGTCCCCGTCAGCCACCTCGGCGACATGCGCGCCCTGCTCGACCAGATCCCGCCTGGCGAGATGAACACGTCGATGACGATCAACGCCACGGCGCCCTGGTTGCTTGCGCTCTACGTCGCCAACGCCGAGGAGCAGGGCGTCGCCGCCGCCGCGCTGCGCGGCACGACGCAGAACGACATCGTCAAGGAGTACCTGTCGCGCGGCACGTACATCTTCCCACCCGAGCCCTCGCGCCGGCTCATCGTCGACATGATCGCCTGGTGCTCTCAGCACGCGCCGCTGTGGAACCCCACCAACATCTGCTCGTACCACCTGCAAGAGGCCGGCGCGACGCCGACCCAGGAGATCGCCTACTCGCTCGCCACGGCCATCGGCGTCCTCGACGCAGTGCGCGACTCGGGGCAGGTCGACGACGAACACTTCACCCGGATGTTCGGGTCGATCTCGTTCTTCGTCAACGCCGGCATCCGCTTCGTCGAGGAGATCTGCAAGCTCCGCGTCATGACCGACATGTGGGCCGACCTCGGCCGTGACCGCTACGGCGTCACCGACGACAAGGCGCTCCGGTTCCGCTACGGAGTCCAGGTCAACAGCCTCGGGCTCACCGAGGCCCAGCCCGAGAACAACGTGCAGCGCATCGTGCTCGAGATGCTCGCTGTCACGCTCTCGAAGCGCGCCCGCGCCCGCAGCATCCAGCTCCCCGCTTGGAACGAGGCGCTCGGTCTCCCCCACCCGTGGGACCAACAATGGTCGCTGCGCATGCAGCAGGTGCTCGCCTACGAGAGCGACCTGCTCGAGTACGACGACCTGTTCGACGGTTCGCACGTCGTCAAGGCGGCGTGCGAGGAGCTGCGCGCCGACGCCCAGACCGAGCTCGACGACGTCCTGTCGATGGGCGGGGTGTTCGAGGCGGTCGAGGCGCTCAAGGGCCGCCTCGTGGCGTCGATGGCCGACCGCACACGGCGCATCGAGTCGGGCGAGCAGACGGTCGTCGGCGTCAACCGCTTCACCGAGTCGGCCGACTCGCCGCTCGGCGGCGAGGGCTCGATCCTCACCGTCGACCCGCTCGTGGAGGCACAGGCCACCGACGCGATCACGCGGTGGCGTGCGGCCCGCGACGAGCACGCCGTCGCCGCCGCGCTCGACGCCCTCCGTGCGGTCGCAGCGGACGGCGGCAACGTGATGCCTGCATCGATCGAGCTCGCCAAGGCGGGCGGCACCACCGGCGAGTGGGGCGAGGTGATGCGCGAGGCGTTCGGCGAGTACCGCGCCCCCACCGGTGTCGGCGGTGCAACCGGCGCACGCACGGACCACGGCTCGGTCGGCGGGCTCGCCGACGTCGCCGCGTACGTCCGCTCGATGGGCGGCGGTCCACCGCGCCTGCTCGTCGCCAAGCCCGGCCTCGACGGGCACTCCAACGGCGCCGAGCAGATCGCCGTCGCCGCCCGTGACGTCGGCATGGAGGTCGTCTACTCCGGCATCCGGCTGACACTCGACCAGATCGCCGCCTCCGCCCGGGACGAGGATCCCGACGTCATCGGGCTGTCGATCCTGTCGGGCTCACACCTCGACCTCGTGCCCGGCCTGCTGGAACTGCTGCATGCCGCCGGTGTCGACGCCCCCGTCGTCGTCGGCGGGATCATCCCCGAGGCCGACCGCGACAAGCTCATGGCCGGCGGCGTCGCCGCCGTGTTCACACCGAAGGACTTCGAGCTCGCCAAGATCATGCGTCGCATCGCCGAGCTCGCCGACGAGCACCGCCAACGTCCACCTGCGTGACCCGCGCCAGGCCCACGTCACCGAGAGAGGACCGAACGATGACCGAGCGAATCGCCGAGGGCACGGATCACGACGGCTGAGGCGATGGCGACCACACTGCCGGCCTCGGCGTACCGCGATCCGGTCGTCTACGAGCACGAGCGCCGAGCCGTCTGGCGCGACGAGTGGCTGCTGTTCTGCCCCGCCGCCCACGTCGCCGAGCGGGGCCGGTACGTGGCCGCCGATGTCGCCGGCTACGCCGTGTTCGTCGCAATGGGACCCGACGGCGAGCTGCACGGCTTCCACAACGTCTGCCCGCACCGCGCCGGGGTCATCGTCTGGCCCGACGAGGGCACGGCCGGCAACCTCGTGTGCCGCTACCACGGCTGGGCGTTCGGGTGGGACGGGGCGCTGCGCTCGCCACGCGACTTCGGCGACGACCCCGGACTCTGCGCCGACGACCACGCGCTGCGCCGGATCCACGTCGCCCGCTGGCGATCGTTCGTGTTCGTCCATCTCGGCGAACCGTCGACACCGTTGGCGGAGGCGATCGAACCGTTTGCTGCGGCCTGCGAGCCGTTCGACCTCGACCACTACGTGCCGGTAAACCGAATGGTGCGCGACCTGCGGTGCAACTGGAAGACGTACGCCGACAACTACCTCGAGGGCTACCACGTGCCGCTGCTGCACCCCTCGCTGAATCGCACGCTCGACATGTCGACGTATTGCGTCGATGTGCCGCACCCGAGCTTCTGCGCCCACTCGGCCAACACGGCAGCGGGCTCGCCGTCGGGCGGCGCGTGGCTGTTCCGCTTCCCCAACCTCGCGCTCAACGTCTATGCCGACGGCATGAACGTCGAGCGGATCATGCCCGTCGGTCACGACCGCACCCAGGTGGTGTACGACTACTTCGCCCGGCCCGGTGAAGGTTCGAGCCCCGACCCTTTCGACATCGAGGAGATGGTGAAGATGTCCAATGTCGTGCTCGACGAGGACCAGGCCATCTGCGAGGCCGTGCAGCACAACCTCGACGCCGGCGTCTACGA
>JACDGA010000231.1 GCA_013815505.1 Acidimicrobiia bacterium | reverse complement strand
GTCGTACATCCGGTCCGCCTACCGCAAGATCGGTGTCACCAACCGCACGCAGGCGGTGCTGTGGGGTGTCGACCACGGCTTCCTGCCCGACTTCCACCGCATCGACCACTGGCGCGGCGGCCCCTGATGCGCCGGCGGAATCGCCATCGGCTGCGATCTCGAAGTGTCTTCAACCTACGTCACTGTCATTAAAGTTTGGCACGCGCCGCTGACGGATGTGCTGGGCGCCGAGATCAGCGAAGACCGGACCTCCACGCCTGAGCTGCGGGAGATCCTCAACTATGTCGCAGCGGCGGAATACGCATACGAATGGGTTGGCGAGCGTCGGCGGATCACGCGAGGCTTCATCTGCGAGCTGCATGGGATCCTCATGCGGGATCTCAACATCGACGCGAGCACGGCAGGTCAGATCCGCGACATCCAGGTAGAAATCGGAGCCGGTGGTCGCATTCGCGACGCACGGTTCGTCCCGCCGCCACCAGGGCACGAACTCGAGACCGGCATGACCGACCTCCTCAAGTGGATCAATCGACCAGGGCGCCAGGCGGCGAGTGTCGTCGTCGACAGTGCACTCGCCCACTACCAATTCGAGATGCTGCACCCCTTCAACGACGGCAACGGACGGATCGGGCGTCTCTTGATCGTCCTGCAACTCCTCGCAAGCGGCGTCTTGAGGGCGCCGCTCTTCGCAGTGTCGCCGTGGTTCGAGGCTCGCCGCGCCCAGTACCAGGACGAACTCCAACACATGAGCGTGAATGTTGACGTCGACCGGTGGATGTCGTTCTTCTGCGAAGCTCTACGCGCCCAGGCCGAGGCAATGTCGGGAAGATCACCGATCTCCTCGCGTTCCGCCAAGCGATCATGGAGACGGTGCGCGGAAGGGACGCCACAGCACCGCTGTCGACATCGCCGGTGAGCTCATCGAACGGCCGACGATCAACGTGTCCAGCGCAGCACAGCGTCACGGGGTGAGCTTCGTCGCAGCGAACAACGCAGTCGCGCGTGTCGTCGAGCTCGGCCTGCTGGTGGAGATCACCGGTCGGATTCAGGACCGCGTGTTCCAGTGTGACGAGGTGGTCCGCATCCTCGAGCGCTGACGCAGACCCGGCTCTCTTCGAACTCGACGACGAGAGCGGATGAGGGGAATCGAACCCCCGTATTCAGCTTGGGAAGCTGATGTTCTGCCATTGAACTACATCCGCGAAGGCGCCTCAGGTTAGCGCCAGGCGCCGTCGCCGACCTCGGCGTCAGACACCCGCCCGGTAGTGTGCGCAGCCGTGATCCTCTCGGACCGCAGTCTTCGCGAGGCCATCGCCGACCACCGGATCGTCATCGAGCCGTTCGATCCAGGCTGCGTGCAACCGTCCTCGATCGACCTCAAGGTCGGCAACTTGTTCCGCGTCTTCCGCAACCACACGGCCGGCGTCATCGACGTCAAGCTCGACCTCGAGGACCTCACGGAGCTGATCGAGATCCCCGACAGCGGCGTCTTCATGCTCCACCCCGGCGAGTTCGTCCTCGGCTCGACGCACGAGCGTGTGATCGTGCCCGCCGACCTCGTCGCGCGGATCGAGGGCAAATCGAGTTTGGGCCGGCTCGGGTTGTTGATTCACTCCACGGCCGGGTTCATAGATGCAGGTTTCGACGGGCATGTCACGCTCGAGCTCGCCAACGTCGCCAGCCTCCCGATCACCATCTACCCACGGATGAAGATCGGTCAGCTCAGCTTCATGACGATGACGACCCCCGCCGAGCAGCCGTATGGTCAGGGTGCCGCAGGCTCGAAGTACCAGGGCCAGCGCGGCCCAACGCCGAGCCGCTACTTCGAGAACTTCCGCGACGGCTGACCAGGCTCTACTACAGCGACATGGCGATCCGCTGGCGCCAACTCGAGCTCGCCGAAGCGGACGCCGAGGAGCGACTCGAGCGCGCCATCGACCTCTCGATGGTCGAGACGTTCACGCTCGGTCCGCTGATGATCGAACGATCGCTGCAGGCCCAGCTCGAGGAGAGCCGCACCGAAGTCGGGTTCACGGCGTTCGACATTGAGCGCGAAGCAACCGTGATTCAGCTCCCGCAGTCCCTGAGCGTCGCCGACGCGCGAGTCGACGCCGGCACGATCGACGACGCGGTTCGCTCCGACCCGTCGTGGTTGGATGATCTCGAAGAGGTCGACTTGGACGACGGTTCGTACTACTCGTGGGGCGAAGACGGCCCACGGATGGACCCTGGGCGACGTGGGCCGTTCCACGGAGTGCTCGGTCGTGGCGGGCAGCTCGCCATCGAGTCCGACGGCGACGACGACGAGGCGGTGACAACCGTGCGGGCGTTGTCGAGCGACGAGGTCGAGGCTTCACTTCTCGCCGAGGCCGGAGACGAGCCGTGGGCACTCGACGAAGGCCTGTCGTGCCATTGCTCGACGCCGTCGGCGACGGTGAGGTGATCCAGGCGTACGTCCGCTTCGAACCACTCGTCCTCGATCCCGGCCGGACGAACCTGACGCCGGAACGGCTCGAGGAGATGATGGCCGAGATGACCGTCGTCGATCCCTACCGCTCGATCATGGTCGTCGAGATCCTCGACGAGGACGAGGACACTCGCAACGACGACGGAGCAACGCGGCGAGGTGCTCGCCGTCACCGTTCCGGGGAGCGGGCACTTCAAGGTCGCCTTCGACGCGATGATCTCTCGCGATCTGTTCCTCGCGGGCGGCTGATCAGCCACCGAGGTCCTCGGCGCCGTTGACCTCCTCGAACCAGCGCTGCCACAACGCGTCGACGCCGGCCGGATCGCCGAGTGACTCGCCGAGCGACGTCCGCAGGTCGTCGGCGGTGATCTGCTCGAACGCGTGCCTGTCGACGAACTCGGCAAGGGCCTCGGTCACGTCGCCTGTGCCGTACTCCTCCTCCAACGCCCGGTAGAGGTTGGGCGCCTTGCCGTAGACGACGGCGCCGTACTGCAATGACGAGTCGAACTCGTCAGTGCGCTGGTCGGCGACGGCGTCGGCGACACCGAGCATCGAGGTCATCTGCCCGAACGTCGCGCTCGTCTGCGCGTCACAGACCGCCTCGCCGTCCGCCTTGCGCGTAACGCGGACGACGAGGCAGGCACTGTGCTGCGCAAGCGGCTCGTCGATGACGGGCGTCGTGATCGAGTCGGTCCCGATCAGCGAGTACCACCACATGTGCCCCACCTCGTGTGCGATCACCCACTCCTGCGTGCTCTCCATCGTGAGTCCGATGTCGCCGAGCCCGAGATCGTCGAACACGTCGCCGAGGCCGAGGTCGTCGAGTTGACTGGTGTCGAGCTGGTCCAGTCCGAGGTCGTCGAGGTCGCCTGCGTCGCCGAGGCCGGGCAGCCCACCGGCGAAGATCGTCGACTCGATCCAGAACATCCCCGGCCACTCCATGCCACCGACGCTCGATGCGAGTGGTGCGGCGACGACGTCGATGTGCGACCACGGGTAGTCGCCGAGCCGTTCCGAGAGGATCTCGACGGCGTCGACGGCGTAACCAAGGACCACGTCGGTGTCCTCGGTGCCGGGCGGCGCGGTCACCACGACCTCGATGCCGTTGTCCGTCGTCGCGGTGCGCTGCTCGGCATCGGGGACCACCATGACGGGGAGGTCGCGCAGACCGACGCCACCCTCGATGACGGACCGCGAGCCGTCGTCCGCTTCGATCGAATCGAGGCGGATGCCGCTCGTCACGACCTCGGTTGCCTCGTTGCCGGTCCTCGGACCGGTGACGGCGAGCTCGGCGACGATCGTGGCAGCGGGATAGTTGGAGATGTCGCCGTAGCCGTCGAGGCTCGGCTCGGCGTCGAACCCGTCTGGGATCCAGACCGGGAACCAGTGGCCGAGCGTCAGCATCTCGTCGCTGCGTGCCAGCAGGCC
>JACDGA010000230.1 GCA_013815505.1 Acidimicrobiia bacterium | reverse complement strand
TTGATCGAGGCGCTGCGGTCACGCTGACCCCGGAAACACGATGTTCACGACCGGTCGGTGACTGATGTCCAGGTGACGTCGTAGTGTTGCCGGATCATGGTCGCTTTGAACGGCAACGGCGACCCACGTCTTGGCCGGTTGGGAGGGCGGCGTGCGGTCATCACAGGGGCGGCGAGAGGGATCGGCGCTGCGGTGGCGCGCCGGTTCGCGGCGGAGGGCGCGACGGTCGCCGCCATCGACCTCGAGCCGGCTGAGGATGTCGCCACCGCAGTCGGCGGCGTGGCGATCGTCGCCGATCTCGCCCAGCCCGACGCGGGGCGACGGGCGATGGAGGAGGCGATCGATGCGCTCGGGGGCGTCGATGTACTCGTCAACAATGCCGGCATCCTGCGCATCACGCCGTTCCTCGACATCACGATCGCCGAGTGGGACCAGGTCTTCGCCGTCAACGTGCGCTCGATGCTCGTCACCACCCAGACCGCGGTCGCAGCGATGGTGTCCGCCGGGCAGCCGGGCACGATTGTCAACATGGCGAGCATGGGCGCCAAGTCGGCCGACGCCGGTCAGGCCCACTACGCCGCGTCGAAGGCGGCGGTCGTCGCCTTGACCCAGGTCGTCGCGAAGGAGTTCGGTCACGCCGGGATCACGGCCAACTCGATCTGCCCCGGCTTCGTGCCGACCGACATGGGCGCCACGACTCGTACTCCCGAGATGGAGTCGTCGTGGGCGGCATTGTCGCCGCTCGGTCGCCTCGCCTCCACCGACGACGTCGCCGCGATGGCCGCGTTCCTCGCCTCCGACGACGCCGCCTACTGCACCGGCCAGGCGTTCCACGTCAACGGCGGGATGTTGGTGACGTGACGGTTGCGGTGGACACGAGGTTGTCATTCGACGACGTGTCGATGACGTTCCCCGACGGGACCGAGGCGCTGCGCCACGTGTCGTTCGGCGTGGGCCGTGGCGAGTTCGTGACGGTCGTCGGCCCGTCGGGCTGCGGCAAGTCGACGTTGCTGCGGATCGCCTCGGGGCTCGAGCAGCAGACCGACGGCGCCGTCGACGTCGACCGCGGCGACCTCGGCTACGTCTTCCAGGACGCGACGCTGTTGCAGTGGCGCACGGTGGAGGGCAACGTCGCGCTCCTCGCCGAGCTCGACGGCATGAGTCGCGGCGAGCGTGCGCGGCGCGTCGCCGAGAACGTCTCCCTCGTCGGGCTCGACGGGTTCGCCGACAAGTACCCGCGCCAGCTCTCGGGTGGGATGCGGATGCGCGCTTCGCTCGCCCGCTCGCTGGTGATGGATCCTGCCATCTTCCTCTTCGACGAACCGTTCGGCGCGCTCGATGAGATCACCCGTGAACGGCTCAATGACGAGCTCCTCTCGCTGTTCCAGCGCAACGGCTTCGGCGCGCTGTTCATCACCCACTCGATCTCCGAGGCGGTGTTCCTGTCGACGCACGTGCTCGTGATGTCGGCGCGCCCTGGGCGCATCGTCGGAACGCACGACATCCCGTTCTCCTACCCGCGCCCACCCGAGCTGCGCTTCGACGCGGCGTTCGCCGAGCTGTGCGGCGAGGTCTCGACATCGCTCCGGAGCGCGCACCAGTGAACATGCTGGATACCCCGCTCGGGCAAGGCGAGGCGATCATCGCCACGCAGACGGTCGCACCGGTGACAACGGCGCGGCGCCGGCGTGGGCGGATCGACATCGTCGGACCGCTCCTCGTGTTCGCCGCCTTCATCGGGATCTGGTATCTGATGCACCACTGGGCGCTGCGGGCGATCTGGGACAAACCGAACTTCCTCGTGCCAACACCCCACAACGTCGTGCGCACGGCGTTCTTCACCAACGAGAACAGGGCAACGCTCGTCGGTGGCCTGCGGGTCACGGCGACGGTGGCGTTCCTCGGCCTCGCGATCGCGATCGTGGTCGGCATCGGGCTCGCCACGTTGATGGCTCGCCGCCAGTGGTTCGAGCGCTCGATGTGGCCGTACCTCGTTGCGTTGCAGGCGATCCCGATCCTCGCGCTCGTGCCGCTCATCGGCTCGATCTGGGGTTACGGCCTGTCGGCGCGCACGCTCGTGTGCGTCATCATCTCGTTGTTCCCGATCGTCGCCAACACGCTGTTCGGGCTGCTGTCCGCGGACAAGGGCCAGCACGATCTGTTCACGCTGCGCGGCGTGTCGCCGAGCACGCGACTGTGGAAGCTGCAGTTCCCCGCTGCGCTCCCTGCGATCTTCGCCGGGTTCCGCATCGCCGCCGGCCTCTCGGTCATCGGGGCCATCGTCGGCGAGCTGTTCTTCAAGCGTGGCGACAAGGGCATCGGGATCCTGCTCGACACGTTCCGCAACCGCAACAACTACCCGATGGCCTACGGCGCGCTGATCGTCGCCGCGCTGCTCGGCATCGTCGTGTTCGTCATCTTCGGACTGATCTCGCGCCTCGTCGTCGGAAAGTGGCACGAGTCGACCCGCAGCTGACCACCCGCCGCCGGCGGCCGGTCCACCAACATCCAGAGTGAACAACCACAAGGAGGCTCCCATGAACCACCGACGTCAACATCACCGATCCCCCTGGCTCGCGGTCCCGCTCGCGGCGAGCCTCGTCCTCGCAGCATGCGGCGAGGACGAGGAGTCCGACCCGACGGGTGCGGGCACGCAGGGCACCTCGGCGTCGACGGGCACCACGTCGGGTTCGACGGGCACCACGTCGGGTTCGACGGGCACGACGTCGGGTTCGAGGGGCACGACCACCGGTGGGAGTGGAGCGACGGGGGGAGAGGTCTCCCTCGCCGGCATCTGCCCCGAGACGGTCGTGCTGCAGACCGACTGGAACCCCGAGGCCGAGCACGGCTTCGTGTACGAGCTGATCGGCGACGGCTACGAGATCGACAAGGGCGCCGTGGCGACCCGTGGACCGCTCGTCGACTCGTCGGGCGCCGACACCGGCGTCGACTTCGAGATCCGCTCCGGCGGTCCGGCGATCGGCTTCGAGACGGTGACGTCGCAGATGTACCAGGACGACGACATCCTCCTCGGCTACGTCTACACCGACGAGGCGATCCAGAACACCGCCGACTTCCCGACGGTGGCGATCGAGGCGGGGATGGACAAGAACCCCCAGATCATCATGTGGGATCCCGAGACGTACCCCGACGTCGAGACGATCGCCGACCTCGGCGAGACCGACGCCACCGTTCGCTACTTCGGTGGCGCCGCATACATGGAGTACTTCACCTCGGAGGGCATCCTCAGCCCCGATCAGGTCGACGGCAGCTACGACGGAACGCCTGCTGCGTTCATCGCCGACGAGGGCGCTGCGGCGCAGCAGGGGTTCGGCTCGGCCGAGCCGTTCAAGTACGAGAACGAGTTCACCGAGTGGGGCAAGCCGGTCAAGTTCGAGTACATCAACGACGCCGGCTGGGAGAACTACGGAGAGTCCATCGCGACGAGGCCGGAGAACATCGAGGAGTACGGCGAGTGCTTCTCCGCACTCGTGCCGCTGATCCAGCAGGCCAGCGTCGACTACGTCACCGACCCAGCCGCGACGAACGAGCTCATCCTCGAGGCGGTCGACACCTACGACAACGGGTGGACGTACACGCCCGAGGTCGCCGATTACGCCGTCGAGACGATGAAGTCCGACGGCCTGCTCGGAAACGGTCCGGACGACACGCTCGGCAACTTCGATCTCGATCGCGTCAACGGCCTGATCGAGATCGCCCGCCCGGTGTACGCCGAGCTCGGCCAGGAGCCACCCGCCGACCTCACCGCCGAGGACATTGTCACCAACGAGTTCATCGACCCCTCGATCGGCCTCTGACTTCCGGGCGCCAGTTCGACGGTGATCTACCGTCGAACGATGGACTTCGCCATCCCCGACGACATCCAGGCGACGCTCGACGCGCT
>JACDGA010000036.1 GCA_013815505.1 Acidimicrobiia bacterium | reverse complement strand
TCGGATCCCGAGCGTCGAGATCCGGTGGAACGATCGGTAGAACACGACAGAGCCTCACGCCAACAGCGCGGGTTCCGTCCGTGACGTGGGCACCGGCCGGAGCCGGCGAACGTGATGGTGGCACCGAACTCGCCAAGCGCTCTCTCGCCCACGCCAACACGGTGCCGGCGATCAGCGCTGCGCGCACCGCGGGCAAAGTGACTCGCCGGAACGCATACCCCTTGGATGCGCCAAGGGTACGGGCGGCCTAGTCGTATCGCCGATCGAGTTGGCGCAACGCGGCCTCCACTGTCAGCATGAGGAACGGCATGGCCACGAACGTCTGGGCGATCACGACGGCTGGCGTCGAGAACGGGAGCCGGATGCCAACAAGCTGCTGCTTGACAGCTGACCGGCGTGGGGTGACTACATGCCGACCGGGGTGGGCTGGTTGTACATGTCGAGCGTGTGTCACCGGCCCACCCCGAGTCCTCGACGGCCGCGGCGTTCGCCAGCACCCATTGTCTCTCCGGCGCCGAACACGGTCGAGTCGCCGGCAAGATGTCACAGTGCAACGGCTGCGGAACAGTGCTCATCACCGGCGGAGCCCCGTGACCGCAAAGAGACGTTCAGGTCGGCGAGGCGACGAGCGGTGAAACTGCAATCGAGAATCGTGTCGAGGTTGGCTCGCGCCGGCCGGCAGGCCGGCGTCCTGCCAATCCGACCGGCTGTGCTGATGTATCACCGCATCGCCACGGACCGTGTGGATCCATGGGGGTTGGCGGTCTCGGCGGCTCGCTTGGACGAGCAGCTGCTATGGCTCACGGAGCACACGAAGGTCCTCCCGCTGCCCGAATTCGCGCGGTTGCATCGGGCGTCACGGTTGCCGGCACGTGCCGTCGCGATCACCTTCGACGACGGCTACGCCTGCAACGCAACGATCGCCGCGCCGCTCCTCGAGGCCCATCGTGCACCTGCTACCATCTTCTTGACTACTGCTCCGCTCTCGGCCGGGCGGGAATTCTGGTGGGACGATCTCCAGCGGATCGTATTCGCAACGACGGCGGACCGACTCGACATTCGAAGCGGTGATCGACGGATGTCCGTGGAACTCGGCAGTCCAGTCGGAGGCGGTGCGGAATGGCTGTCGGGATCAGCGCCCGGGAACAGGCGGCAGGAGGCATACATGGAGCTGTGGCGAGCGGTGAGATCGCTTGAACCAGCGGACCAGACCGCAACGCTGGCCGAGCTCCGCGCGCAGGCAGGGATCGCATCGGCGCCGCGCGGGAGCCATCGTCCGATGACCATGGCCGAACTGAAGACACTCAGCCGCTCAGCGGTCATCGATTTCGGCTGCCACACCGCCACGCATCCTGCGCTCACCGAGAGGTCCGAGGCGGTCCAACGGACCGAGATCGAGCAAGGCCGACAGGCGTGCGAAGACATGATCGGGCGGATGCCGACCACGTTCGCCTACCCATTCGGCGACCATGACCCTGCAACGGTCGCGCTCGTCCGCGCTGCGGGCTTCGCGGCGGCCTGCACCACCGACCCTGCGGCAGTCACAGCTGGTTGCGATGTCCTCGCGCTGCCACGCCTCCAGGTCAAGGACTGGTCGGCCGACCGACTGGCGAGGGAGTTGCGTGCCCTGTGAAGCAGGGAGGTGATGCCAGCGTCGAGCTGAGCGTCGTGGTCGCCACGTACAACCATGCGCCCTTCATCGGACAGGCGCTCGACAGCGTGCTCGCACAGCAAACTGGCCGGTCGTTCGAGATCATCATCAGCGAGGACGACTCCACGGACGGAACGCGCAACATCGTCGAGGCGTTCGCGACGCGAGAGCCGCGAGCCCGCCTGATGCTCTCAGCGAGCAACATGCGATCGAACGAAGTCATCGCACGCGGGATCCATAGCGCACGCGGGCGCTACATCTGCCTGCTCGACGGCGACGACTATTGGACGTCACCGACGAGGCTCGAACGCCAAGCCGGCCTGCTCGACGATCACCCCCACGTGTCCGCTTGGTTCCACAACGCCGCGATCTGCCGTGCCGACGGTCTGTCGCAGGATCGATGGACTCCGTCGAGTCAACCGGCGGTGGTCACTGCGGACGACATCTGGCACGGCAATCCGTTCGCCACCTGCGCCGGCATGATGCGGGCCAGCGCGTTGGGTGACCTCGGCGCCTGGTACTACGACTTCTTCCCGATGACCGACTGGCCGCTCTACGTCCTTTGTGCCGAGCATGGCGAGATCTGTTTCGACGACGAGGTGGTCGGCGCGTATCGCCTGCACGAAGGTGGCCTGGTCTCCGCCTTGCCCGGTAGGGCCAAGCTCGACATGATCGCTCACTTCTACCGCCGGATGGACGAGGCACTCGCCTTCCGTTCGCACGATCGGGCCCGGGCGGCCGCATCGCGGTTCTTCTTCGACTGGGCGGAGGTCTACGCCGACTCCGGAGATCGGGCGATGGCGCGTTGCTGCCTCGCTCACAGTCTCGGAGGTCGCGGCGTCGGGCTGTCGGTTGGGTGGCGGAGATGGGCCCGTTGCGCTTGGCGACTGCGTTGAGCGCCGTGGGACCGGTGGCTACGGGCGAGTTCGAACATCGCGCTCATATCAGGCCGATCCCCGCCGACACGGTCCGTCCTGTCTGGTCGGTGATGATCCCCACGTTCCATTGTGCAGACTACCTTGCCACGACGCTGAGGAGCGTCCTCGCGCAAGCTCCTGGCCCGGATGAGATGCAGATCGAGGTGATCGACGACGCGTCGACCCAGGACGATCCCGAAGCGGTCGTCGACGAGGTCGGTGGCGACCGCATCCAGTTCGTGCGGCAACCTGAGCACGTCGGGCACATCCGCAATTTCGAGACGTGTCTTCAACGGGCGAGGGGACAGTATGTACACCTGCTGCACGGTGACGATTTCGTGCTGCCCGGCTTTTACGTAGCACTGCGGCGAGGGTTCGACAGCGATCCGACGATCGGCGCAGCGTTCTGTCGCTGGATGTTGGTCGACGACAGGAGCAAGTGCCTGTCGGTCGTGGATCCTCTACAGCCCGCAGCGAGTCCGCTTGCCGACGCAGCGGCACGGTTGGCGGAGGAGCAACACATCGTCACGCCGTCCATCGCCGTGCGGCGATCTGCCTTCGAGCAGCTCGGTGGGTTCGACGCTCGGCTGCACTGCGCGGAAGACTGGGAGATGTGGGTGCGCGTCGCCGCCGCCCACCGGGTCTGGTACGAACCAACCCTCCTCGCGGCATACCGCACACACGTCGATTCGAACACCGGCCGGCACTCTCGGCTCGGAGAGGAGCTGGAGTACACGAGGACAGCGATCGCGATGATCGGGGACTCGCTGCCCCCGGACCGAGCTCCGACGATCATGCGTACGGCCCGGCGCACCTACGCGAGCACGGCGTTGCGGAACGCCCGCACGTTCGCCCAGCTCGGCGATACCGAGGCGGTGCGCGCCCACCTACGCGCCGCGCTCCGCCTCAGTCGCTCGCCGCACGTGCTGCTGGCGGCGGCACGGTTACTACCACACATGGGACGACCATGAACGCCAGGCCCGCGCCGGTTCACGTCGCGCTGGTCGGCTGCGGAGCCGTTGCGCAGCTCTACTACCGCCCAGCCCTCGAGACGCTCGAGCGCGAAGGGCTGCTCCGCCTGACCGCCGCTCATGATCCGGATCCTGTTGCGCTCGACACGTTCGGCGATTCTTTTCCGTCGGCTCGTCGCCTCACGCGCTTCCCGGAAGTGCTCGCGATCTCACCCCAACTCGTCATCATCGCGTCGCCACCGCGCTACCACCCCGAACAGACCATCGCCGCACTGGCCGCCGGCATTGACGTCCACTGCGAGAAGCCGTTGGCACCCAACCTTGCCGAGGGGGAGCGGATGGTCGCAGCGGCTGTCGAGGCGGGTCGTCGCTTGTCCATCGGAATGGTGCGTCGGCACTTCGCAGCGACGCGTGCGATCGGTCGGCTCATCTCCAACGGAAATCTCGGGCCGCTCGGTTCGATCGATTGTTTCGAAGGCACCCCGTTCACGTGGCCGGTGCGATCTGTGGACTTCCTTCGACCTGTTGCGGGAGCCGCGGGAGTCCTGCAGGACATCGGCACGCATTGCCTCGACCTTCTGACGTGGTGGCTGGGGTCGCCGTCGGCGATCTCCTATGAGGATGATGCGATGGGTGGCGTCGAGGCGAACTGCCGGATCGAGCTCATGTTCGGGGACGTCCCGGCCACGGTGCGGCTGAGCCGTGACTGGGCTCGGCCAAACCGGTACGTCATCACCGGCCGTGACGGATGGGTCGCCTGGACGGTGAACGAGACGAACCATTTCGACTATGGAATCAGCGGCACGGGCTACGCCGGCGACCTCACTCTGCACGAGGCATCCGTGGGCGTGCGGCGCCCCACTCTTGGTGCGGTCGCCGGCGAGTTCGACGAGGCGTTCGCCAATCAGGTCCGGGTCCTGGTCGATCCGGCGAGCGACGCCCGCGAACGTGTTCCCGGGGCCGACGCGCTCACGACGTTGGGTCTCATCGACCGCTGCTACGCGTCGCGACGTCAGATGCCGATGCCCTGGATGGTGCCCGCATGGAGGGCTGCGACGTGACGAGTGGTCCCATCGCGGTCTTGGGTGCTGGCGGCTTCATCGGCAATCGCGTGGTCGAGATGCTCCATCTCGACGGCGCCCCAGTGATCCCGATCGTTCGCCAACCATCGAGCCTCGTCCTGCCCGGCCGATTCGACCTACCCGCGCGCATCGCGAATGCATTCGACGAGAACGCGCTGACGGAGGCGTTCGCCGGATGCGACACCGCCGTCATCGCGATCGCGGGTGATCCCCGGACCCTCGTCGGCTCCGTCACTCCTGTCTACCGAGCGGCCGACTCAGCAGGCGTCCGACGCCTCGTGCACCTGAGCACCGCCTCGGTCCACGGTCAGGCCCCACTCGCCGGTACGGACGAGACGACGCCCCTCTCGGATCGCCAGCAGATCCCGTACAACAACGCCAAGGTGCGAGCCGAACGCCAATTGCTGCGATGTGGCGAGAGCGGCTCGGTCGAGACCGTCCTGCTGAGGCCGGGCATCGTCTACGGACCCCGCTCGAACTGGACGGGTGGTCTGGCGGACGAGATGCTGGCCGGAGCGGCGTCCCTCGTCGAGGGTGGGCGCGGCATCTGCAACGGCATCTACGTCGACAACGTGGTCCACGCGATCCGCCTTGCGCTGACGGCTCCGGGTGTCGATCGGCAGGCGTACCTGATCGGGGACGCCGAGACGATCACCTGGCGCGATCTGTACGGGCCGATCGCCGCAGGGCTCGGCATCGATCTCGATCTCCTGCCGACGACCTCCGCCTCGGCCGTCTCTCGACGGGTACCGATGGTTGACAGAGTGCGTGGGTCGGCAGCGTTCAGGCTCGTGCCCGCGCCCGTACGCGCCGGGATGAAGGCTGCATACCGAACGCACCGAGACGCGAGGCAGAAGGTGCCTTCCGGTTCTGCCGTGCCCACCGTGACGCTCGAGAAGGCGTTGCTGCACACGTGCGCGTACAAGCTGCCGTGGTCGAAGGCGCGACAGGATCTCGGCTACCAGCCCCTGGTGTCCTTCGCCGACGGCTGCCGGCGATCCGTTGCGTGGCTCGACTTCGCCGGATATCCGGTGCACGGTGGGTCCGCCGCATGACCAGTGCCCCGCCGCGGCCGGGCAGCGTCGCACTGATCATCGCAACGTACGATCACGCCCACTTCCTGGAGTCGGCCGTCCGCAGCGCCATTGCGCAGACAGTCGCTGCGGACGAGATCATCGTCGTCGACGACGGGTCGAATGATGACCCGGAAGACGTCACGGAGAGGTTTCCGCAGGTCCGCTTGATCCGCCAACAAAACGCCGGGCTGGCCGCCGCGCGCAACACGGGTTGGCGCGCGACCTCGAGCGAGTTCGTCGTCTTCCTCGACGCCGACGACCGGCTGCTGCCCGACGCGCTCCGCCTCAATATGGGGCGCCTCGCGGAGCACCCAGCCGCAGGCTTCGCCTATGGCAGCTACATCGATGTCGATGCGGACACCGGTCTGCGAGAGCTCGCTGAGTTCCGGCCGGCTGTGGAGGGCTACGCGGCCTTCTTGCGGGAGAACCCGGTCGGGATGCACGGGACAGTGATGTATCGGCGGGCATGTCTCGACGAGGTGGGCGGCTTCGAGGCGGGGCTTCCAGCGTGCGAGGACTACGACCTCTACCTGAGGTTGGCGCACCGTTCACCGCCGTTGCACGGACCCGAGCCGCTCGCCGAGTACTGGCACCACCGGGGCAACATGTCGCGCAACTCAGCGCTGATGCTGCGTTGCTCGTTGATGGTTCTCGGTCGGCACGAGGATGAGGCTCGACGCCAGTGCCTTCTCGCCGCCTATCGAGACGGTGTCCTCGGCTGGAAGCGTCACTATGTCGCGGTGTGGTGCATCGACCTCTTGCGGGCGGTCCGCGCCAAGACGTTCGACAGGTCGCTCGTCCGTCAAGGGATCTCGCTGGCATGCCACGCCCCCCTGACGGTGATGCGAGCGCCGTTCTACGGCGTGCGTCGAGCGATGCGGAAGCTGTGTAGCCGGTTCGGCTCGCGAACCGCCCACCTCGCGTGAGCTCGTCGCCACAGGTGACCGGCATCACCATCGTCTACAACGGCGCGACCTATCTCGATGAAGCGATCAGGAGCGTGAGAGCGCAGACCTTCCGTGACTGGGAACTCCTCATCGTCGACGATGGTTCGACGGACACGAGCCGCGAGATCGCCGGCTGCCACGCAGTCGAGGATGCCAGGATCAGGTTGGTCGAGCATCCGGACCGACGGAATCACGGGATGAGCGCCACTCGCAACATCGGCCTGTCGCAGGCGAAAGGTACGTACGTCGGCTTCCTCGATGCGGACGACGTGTGGCTTCCCACCAAGATCGAGGACCAGCTCACGGCCTTCGGGGAGAATCCCGAGTCGGCGATGGTCTACGGCCGAACGCTGATCTGGCATTCCTGGGAGGTCGCATCCGTCGGCGAGGACTTCTTCTACGAGCTCGGGGTTGCACCCAACCGGATGTACGCGCCGCCGGTCCTGTTCCGGAACCTGCTCCGGAACGTCTACCAGACCCCGACGACGTGCAACGCGCTGATACGCCGCTCTGCCGTCGAGGAGGTCGGCGGCTTCGATGAATCGTTTACAGCGATGTTCGAGGACCAGACCTTCTTCGCCAAGTTGCTGCTGAAGTTCCCCGTCTTTGTCTCTGACCATTGCTGGGCCAAGTATCGACAGCATGCTCACAGCAGTTCAACGTTGTCGGGCGCGGCCGACGCCGACGCCGATGCGCATCTCCGCTATCTGCAGTCGGTCCGCCGATACCTGCTGCAGCCCGGTCGACGCCGAGCCGGCGATCTCCTGGCCGTGCAGAGGACGTTGATCACCCGGCGATCGCGAGGGCTCGCCCATCGAGCGAAGCATCACCTGGCGCTCCGGAGGAACCGCTGATGCCGATGGTTTCGATCATCATGCCGTTCCACAACGCCGAGCAACATCTCGCAGAAGCGATCGCAAGCGTCCAGGACCAGACGTGCACCGACTGGGAACTGGTCCTCATCGACGACGGCTCCACCGATGGCAGCCATGCGATCACCTCCGAGGCCGCCAAGGCCGATCCTCGCGTCCGGCTGCTCGCCCGGCATGCCGGGGCGTCGGGGAACGCTGCCGCCGCTCGCAACCTCGGCATCCGAGAGGCGCGCGGGGAGTTCGTCGGCTTTCTCGACGCCGATGATGTCTACGAGCCCGACAATCTGAGCGGCCGAATCCACGCGTTCGACATTCGTCCCGAGAGCATGATGGTCTATGGTCCGACTCGCTGGTGGCACCCGGGAGCGACGGATCTCGACTGGACCGAGGGCATGCGAAAGGAAGCCGGACGCGTTCATCAGGCGCCCGGTTTGTTGAACCGCGTCGTGCTCATGCAGCGCGGCCATGTCCCCTGCATCTGCAGCGTCTTGATCAGACGGGAGGCGCTGGATCGCGTCGGCGGATTCGACGAAACGTTCCACCTGTACGAGGACCAAACCCTGTGGGTCAAGATCCTGTTGCGCTTCCCCGTCTACGTGACCGACATGGTCGGGGCGCGTTACCGCCAGCACAACGCGTCGGCGACGGCAAGATCCGAACAGTCCGGCGAGTACGACCGGATGCGACCCCACCCAGCGCGCCTCGCCTTCCTCACATGGGTTCGCGACTACGCCCGTAGCGGAGGCCTGGCAGATGCGCCGGTCGAACGGGCACTTCGACGTGCGTTCGCCTCGTATGGCGAGGGTCGTGCGCTGCTCACACCGGTCGACCGCCTGTCGCTCGCCGTTGATGGGTTGAAAATGAAGCTTCGCTCGATCATCCGTGACAGGTGGAGCATGCTGTCTCAGCGCCGATGACTCTCGTCGCGTCGAGCCCGTGCAGCCCGGGCCGTGACGATCACCGGATAGGCCTCATCGCGAACGTCAAGCTTGCTCGTCGGGACTTCCGACAGCGCGAGTCCTTGCAAGAACGTGGTCGCCGCGAACACGTTGCCATGACTCTCGACGAGCACGTTGTCCTCACCGAAGCCGTCACCGAGCAGCCGCCGTACCGCCGCAGGGGCCATCGCCCAGAACCAGTCGTCGCCCCACTCGCCACGATCGATCTGACTGATGCCCGGCACTGTCAGCAGGAGGACGCCGCCTGGCTTGAGGGACTCGTGCACCTCACGGACCGCAGCATGGAAGTCGTAGATCAGGTGCAGCGTCTGGGTGAGGAGGACGCAGTCGAACGCAGATCGAGGCAACACATCCGGCGTACTGATGTCGCCCACGATCGTGGCCAGCGGATTCCCGGGATGGACATGGAGGATATCCTGCTGTTGGACTGCGGGTCCACCGAATCGCTCAGAGTAGGACGCATCACCGATCTCCAGCACTCGACCGCGAACATCGGATGAGTGCCGCTCGAGGAACAGCTCGATGTAGTAGCGGTCGATCGCGAGACCACGATCCCATCCGAAGTCCATGCTCACAGGTACCGTGGTCGCAAGATCGCCGAGCTTCACCTTGCCGAGGATCGGCGGACGGAGGCGACGGAGCCGCGGGGGGAGAAATCGAACTGCCGGAGCAGGCAGGGTTCGGACCGCGGAGCGAATGACCGTCTTCGTGGCGTCACGCGCTGAGGACTTGCTGATTCGGCCCCGGAGGTCGTGCACGTCGTGAACAGTACCGATGCGCCCCGCCAGCAGCAGCCCCGCGGAGGTATCGTGTGCCGCCGCTGGCGCGATCGTGAAAGATGGTTGAAGTAGGTGAATCCTATTGATCTCCCCCACGCTGCCAGCGAAGGGGCAGCGTCGCATGGCGAGCACAGGTCACGCGTCTGGGTCGTCAACACGGCGCCCACGGGTCGCTGGCCGGCGTTGCAGTTACGGCAGTTCTGGACCCACCGCGAGCTCATCTATTTCTTCGCCGTACGCGATCTCAAAGTCCGATACAAGCAAGCTTTTCTCGGTGTCGCATGGGCAGCGATCCAACCGCTGGTGGGTGCAGTCGCCTTCACGATCCTGTTCCACGGGCTCGCCGACGTCGACATTGCCGGGCGCTCATACTTTGCCTTCGCGCTGCTCGGCTTCGGCGTGTGGACGTACTACTCGACCACGTTGCAGAGCGGCACCGGAAGCCTCGTGTACAACGCGGAGTTGTTGACCAAGGTCGCCTTCCCGCGGGTAGTCGCACCTTCGGCTGCGCTGCTTCCAGGACTGGTCGATCTGGCGGTCGCCATGGTGTTGGCCACCGTCATCGGGCTGGCTTCCGGCGGCGGCGCGTCCGGTGTGAGCCTCGTGGTCGGACTCCCGGTCGGCCTGCTGATGCTCGTAATCGCCGTTGCCGGTCCAGTGCTCTTCTTGAGCGCATCGTTGGTGAAGTACCGAGATGCGTCGGCCCTCGTGACATTCGGATTGCAGTTCCTTCTCTTCGTGAGTCCTGTCGCATATCCGCCCGAGTTCGTCCCGGCTGGCTGGCGGGTCCTCCTGTACGTGAACCCCCTCGCCGGTGCGCTCGGGTTGCTGCGCGCTGCACTGGTGAACACCCCACTACCGTCGATCGGGTCGCTGTCGCTGTCGGGGGCGGTTGCCGTTATCGTGCTGCTCGTGGGTTTGCT
>JACDGA010000229.1 GCA_013815505.1 Acidimicrobiia bacterium | reverse complement strand
ACCCCGGACGACGCCGCGCTGCACGAGATCGTCGACGGCGTGTTCGCCTGGATCCAGCCCGATGGGACGTGGTGGGTCAACAACGCCGGCGCGATCCACGGCGGCGAGGGCGTCATCGTCGTCGACACCTGCGCGACAGAGCAGCGCACCGGACGCTTCCTCGCCGCCGTGGCGGCAGCGACAGGCGACGCGCCGATCCCGCTCGCGATCAACACGCACCAGCACGGCGACCACACGTACGGCAACAGCCTGCTGCCGGCGACGACGACGATCGTCGGCCACGAGCTGATGCGAGCCGGCCTGGCCGACGATCCGCTCATCGACGGTTGTCCCCCGCTGTGGTTCCCCGTGCCGGACTGGGGCAGGGTCGAGCGGCGCCTGCCCTCGGCGTCGTTCAGCGACGCGCTCACGCTGCACAGCGGCACGCGCCGGGTGGAGGTGCGCCATCCCGGGTTCACGGCACACACCACCGGCGACGTCGTCGCCTGGCTGCCCGAGGAGCGGGTGCTGTTCACCGGTGACCTGATCTTCCACGGGCTGACGCCGCTCGTGTTCATGGGCTCGGTCGACGGCGCCCGCCGGGCACTCGAGTGGCTCGCCGCGTTCGGGCCCGCTCACCTCGTGCCCGGCCACGGCCCGCTCGTCACCGGCGGCGAGGTGGACGGCGTGCTCGACGACCACGATCGCTACTACCGGTTCGTCGACGGCGTCGCCCGCGCCGGTCTCGCCGCTGACTCGTCACCGCTGGAGGCGTGCCGCCGGACGGACCTCGGCGAGTTCGCGGCGTGGGCCGACAGCGAGCGGCTCGTGCTCAACGTGCACCGCGCGTACGCCGACGCCCACGATCGCGAGCTCGATCTGCTCCAGGCGTTCGCCGACGCGATCGACTGGCACGGCGGCCCGCTCGCGACCTCGGTGTGAATGACCGAGGAGCGTGTAGACGTTCTCATCGCGATGAGAATCCTGGTGATGCGACGTCATTCATCACTCCTGAGCGCTGGGGCGGGGGCTGCGGTGCTCTCGCTCGCGCTGGGGCCGTGCGAGCCCGCCGACGACGTGGCGCCGCCGCCCGTGAATGCCGGCTTCGACTACCAGATCGGTGGCGACTACCGCCCGCCGTCGGAGGACGCACCCGCAAGGGCTTCGACGCCGTCGAGTTCGACAACCTCGATTCGTGGACGCGGTTTGACGACGAGGGCAGCGACGCACCCGAGCTGCCGTTCGACAAAGCCGATGCGATCGACTATGCCGAGCATCGAGTACGGGCGTTCCGGCTTCCGGGCAGCCTGCGCCGCGGTTGGCCGAACGGTGTCGGTCGTGCTGCGCGACCGGTTGGTCTCGACGCCGGGCTCGCCCGGCTACGTCAACGACCGCTGCTGATCCGGATGCTGAGCCGGCTGCTGAGGCCGGCTCGAGCGCACGATGGCTGCCGCTCCGATGCCCAGCGCCAAGGTGAGCGGTGTGTAGAGCGCGAGGCTGAGCGTGCGGTAACGGCCCGGCGCCCCGAGGCCGTCGATGACCCAGAACACCGTGCCCCGTGCGAGCAATCCGGCGGTCATGAGACCCGCCACGCGCGGCGCCAGGCGGCGACCGCCGAGCGCCGTGGCAGCGAGTCCGGCGGCGCCGCCGACGAGGCCAATCCCGACGACGCCGCTCGACCAGTCAGGCGGCATCGTCGACCAACCGATCACCGCTTCTGCAAGATCGCGCCGCGAGCTCGCCGGCCAGTGCCCGCCTCCTGCCCAGTTGAGGTGCACCACCCCGATGCCGGCGACGACCGCCGGAACGGTCACGGCCGCCACCTGTGTCAGCCGGCGCGACGGCGTCCATCGTTGACGCGCGGCGTCGATTCGGTTCCACGCCCGCATCCAGTGCGGCGGGCGCGACGTGCGGCGAACCGTGCCGGTCGCCGCCTGTTCGATGTTGTCGAACACCGCCTCGATGTAGGCGTCGTGGAACCGCCGCACGATCGGCCACCACACGCGTGCGATGCCGGCAACAGAGCCTTCGAGTCGATGAGCCACCCTCGTCCCGTCACCGAGTGGTTCGAGGTCGAAGCGGTGGACGCCGCGCAGCGAGTCGTCGGGCGACATGCGGAACACGAGGTGGTGCCCGCGCTCGACGGATTCGACGCGGTAGCCGATGCCACCGTGCCCGCCCGCTGATCCCGGTACCACCGGGCCGTCGAGGCGGATGCGCATGTCGGGGGGCCAGCCGGTCGGCGAGACGAGACAGCCGGGCTGGCCGGTCGTGGCGAGCACGTCGCTGATCGCAGCGGGGGGCGCTGCGACCTCGCGGGTGTGCCGGTTGCGGACGATCGTGGTGTTCACGACCACACCATACGGTATGGTACGGTCTCAACGCCACATGTCGTCGGTCACATCCGAGGGACCCGACGAGACGCTCAGCGCTCGATGATCAAGAGCGGTTCCCACATCCGGCGCAGATCGGCGGCGTCGACATGGCCGGCGAGATACCCCGCGCCGACGAGCATGACGTACAGCGTCGTCGAGCGGTCATGCGCCTCCTGCTCTCCAAGGCCGGAGTCCATGTACAGCCGCTGCACGTAGTCGAGCCGGATCTCGTCGACCCTCGCTTGTGCCGCTCGCACCTCGGGATCCTGCAACGACCACGCCCGCATCGCCGCCTCGAGGTCGCCCTCGGTGCCGGCCGGCAACGGGTACTCGCCGAGTAAGAGGTCGGCGAGCTCGCGCAGCTTTGCCTCGGCGACGAGATCGGTACGCGACTCGACGGCATCGATGAAGCGCGATGTGTGCTCCCGCTCGAAGTGCGCCAGCAGCGCGTCCCTGTACCCGGCCATGCCGTCGAAGTGGTGATAAAAGGAGCCCTTGCTCAGCCCCAGCCGACCGGCGAGGCGGTCGATCCTGAGCGCAGGCGCACCCTCGTCGGCCAGTGTCCGCAACCCCTCGTCGAGCCATGCCTGTTTGCTCCCACCCCGATGGGGCGGCGCTGTCGTCTTCGCCCGTGTCGCCATCGTTCCTCCCGGACAGAACATACCAACCGGTATGGTCGCAGCGGCGCTGACGGTTCGTCACGGAATCGTCACATTGGGTGGCAGACGCACTAAGGTGCGCAGATCCGTCACTCACGGAACACCTCTTCTTGTTCGTCTGATGTCGCTCGTCCTCTCATCACAGATCTCGCACGCTGACGCCGATGCGCGCTGACCGCGTGCAGCGCCGCGGTGTGCGGGGCGGCGGGCGAATGTGGCGACGAGCGATCGCCAGCGTTGCCGTCGCGCTGTTCGCCGTCGGCCTGCCGACTGGCGCGACGAGCGCAGCGCCTCCCGAGGATCCCGCCGAGCGCGCCGCTCGTGAGATCGAAGAAGCACAGCAGCGCGCCAACGACGCCGCCGAGGCGTACTTCGACGCCGAATCCGAGCTCGACGGCCTCGAGGTGGAGGCGCAGCGCCTGCAGGACCGACGCGAGCAGTTGGTCGTCAAGGTCGGCCGACTCGAACGGCGCGCCGACGAGGTCGCCGTCGACCAGTTCACGAGCATCGGCAGTCGGGGCATCCCGCTGCTCACCGGGCCCCGCGAGGGCAACGAGCGGGCGAAGGCCGCGTTCTACAGCTCGATCGCGCTGAATCGGTCGTCCGAGGACCTCGACGCCCACGAGGAAGCGCAGCGTGACCTCGACGACCTCGACGCCGAGATCGAACGTCAGGGCGCCGAGCTCGACGACGTCAAGGGCCAGCAGACCGCGCTGCGAGAGACGGCAGAGGACGAGGTCGTCCGCCTGAAGGCCGTGGAGGAACAGCGGCTGAAGGACGAGGCAGTCCGCATCGAGCTCGAACGGCGTCGCGCCGAGCGACAACGCCAGCTCGAAGCGGAGGCTCGCATCGCCGCCGAGCGCCAGGCTGCGGAGCGCGCCGAGCAGGACAGGGTCTGGCG
>JACDGA010000228.1 GCA_013815505.1 Acidimicrobiia bacterium | reverse complement strand
GCCGGCACTGTCGTTGCGACGCCGGTGGATCTCCAGGCTCTCGCGGTGGTACTCCGCCGACCTGTCGAGGTCGCCGTGGTCGTAAGCGACCACTCCAAGGCCGCCGAGCGCTCGGGCTCGCCCGGCCTCGTCGCCGAGATGCTCGAAGGCACCGAGACTCTCACGCAAGCGCTGCTCGGCGCGGGTGATGTCGCCGCTCTGGCGAGCCACCCGTCCGGCGGCGTGGAGGGTGGCCGCCAGGACCGCCGGCGACAGCCGTTCCGCCTCGCGTAGCGCGAGGTCGAGCCAGCGCTGGCCTTCGGGGAGCGGGCTGCGCCGGAGCCAGAACGGAAGCAACGATGCGGCGATGGTCGCCGCGGAGGTCGCCTCGTCGTGGTCGAGACTCCATCGCAGCAAGGCGCGGATGTTGTCGAGCTCTTCGTCGGCGCGGTCGAGCCACTCCGCCTGGCGCGGTCCTCGCGCCTCGCGCTCGACTGCGCCGGCAACGTCGACGACATGCAGGAGCGCACGCTCGTGTGCGAGGTGGGACTCCTCGTCGGTGAGAAGCGATTCGGCGTACGAGCGGACCGTCTCCAGCATGACGAACCGTGTCTCGTTGCCGGCGGTGAGCGTGCGCAGGAGGCTGTGGTCCACGAGGGCCATGATGGCGTCGAGGACTTCGTCGGAGCCGAGCGGTGACCCGACGGCCTCCGCTCCGTCGAGTTGGCAACCGGACATGAAGACGGACAGGTTTGCGAAGAGCCGCCGTACCGGGTCGTCGAGTTGCGCCAAGCTCCAGTCGAGCGTGGCGTGAAGGCTCTGGTGACGCGCTGGCACGTCGCGGGCGCCCCAGGTGAGCAAACCAAGGCGACTTGCGAGCCGGGCCAGCAGCCGCTCGGGTCCGAGGACGGTGGTGCGTGCTGCGGCGAGCTCGATCGCCAATGGAAGTCCGTCGAGCCGCCGGCAGATCTCGGTGACGACACCGACGTTCGCCGGGCCGAGGCGGAACGACGGGTCCACTGCGCGCGCCCGCTGGGTGAACAGCGCGACTGCGGGACTCGCCGCCACCTCTTCGAAGCTCGTCTCGCGGTCATCAGGGATGGGCAGCGGGGCGACCTCGAACTGGTGCTCTCCGTAGAGGTGGAGGACGGCCCGGCTGGTGATGAGGAAGGTGAGGTCCGGAGCGCCGGCCACGAGCTCGGCAACTGCGGGCAACGCAGCCAGGAGGTGCTCGAAATTGTCCAGCACGATGAGTTGGTGACGTGACGCGAGCGCGTCGGGCAGCATCCGTCCGCTCCCGCCAGTCACCCCCAGCGCCTGTGCGACGAGCTCGGGCACGAGCTCGGCTTCGGTGAGCGGCGCCAACGCGACGTACGCGACCCCATCGCGGAAGCTCTCTGCGACAGCGCTTGCGACCTCGACCGCCAACCTCGTCTTGCCCGTTCCGGCAAACCCAGTCAATGTCACCACACGCACATCGGCGTCGGAGACGAGGGCGCTCACCGCCGCTCGCTCGGCCGCGCGCCCGAGGAACGGCGTCGCAAAGATTGGGAGGGGAGCGGCGGCGGGCAGATCGGAGCTCCCCGATGGCAGCCACGGGGCGAGAAGGCCATGATCACCGTCGGCCCGGCAAGCCAGCTCGGCGAGCGAAAGGTGGCTCGCCGCGGCGAGCAGGGTCTCGGTCTCATGTCGATCGAGACGCATCGCGTCGGCGACTCGCAGGAGATCCTGCCACCGACGCGGTCGAGCCACCCGGCCTTCGAGCCAGTTGACGATCGTCGCCTTGGGCACGCCGGACAACCGGCTGACCAGACCCGGCGAATAGCTAGGCGGCTGACGCATCTGCGCTCGTAACACGTCCGCAAACGGCACGTGACCACCCTGCCATTCGCACTGGACTGATACGAAACTGGGGGCAGACATGCGCACGAGCGTCGCCATACGATCGCGGCGACGTCCGAGGCGGCCACCTTCGCTTCGGCTGAGGGACCTCACCCTTCGGGCGGGAGTCTCAAAGACAAGGAGCTACTTCTGATGTCATCTCGATCAACATCGCCGCGCCTGCAGTCGTCTTGGCTGTTGCGAGCGCTCATCGCAGCGCTAGCGCTCGGCTTCGTCGCCGGCGAGGCCCCCTCCTTCGCCGACGACGACGTCCCGCCGCTGCCTCCCGAGCTGGGTGGTCCGGCCTCGCCATCGGTCGGAACTGACGTCTCGCTCAGCTACTTCGGCCCCATGCCGTCGGAGGTGGACAAGAACCTGGTCGGGCCGGTGCAGCTGCTGCGGTCCGGGACCATCAACAAGCGCGGCACTGCCATCACGCTGCCCCTCTACAAGGGTCACCTCCGTGACGGGCGCGCCGTGTGGTACATCCTCACCGACACGACGGACAAGGAGAATGCCGAGGGGCTTGGCCTCAACTTCGCTTCCAAGCTGGCCTACGCCAACGTGGGGAATGCGACACGGTCCGGTCGGCTCATGAAGGACACCAGCATCACGTTCAAGGCTGGCACCGTCGACTTCTCTCCTGAGCGCCAGGTAGTCCCCGCCGAGCAACCCAAACCCTTCCCGCCGGCGAAGGCTCAGCCAGGCTCTGTGGGTGACGCCGAGTACAGCCCGCTCGTGCAGATCACCAATCAGCCCGGTACGCCCATCTACAACGCTCCAATGGTGGCATTTGACGTGAGCGCCGACCAGATCGGCTTCTGTGACGGGAAGGTCGATCACAGCATCCTCCACGATCGGGTCCTCAAAATCTGCCCCGAAGGGAAGAACGGTGGTGGCACCGTCACCATCGCCTTGACGCCGATCTTCAGCTTCGCCAAGCCGGCGATCTACATGAGCACGGAGGCGTCCGACCCGGTCACCGCTGCGCTCGACATGGGCACCTTCGCTCCGGCTCTCGGCGACATCGCGACCGGACGTGACGACAGCGCCTTCAGCGCTATCGAGCGCCTCTTCGTCACCGTCAACGGCCCGACAGGAAAGGGCAACCCGCAGCGCCAGGGCCTGAACAGCCTGCTGACCGACAACCTCCCGCCGTTGCACGTCGTCGGTGGCCTGCCCACCGTGGCGCTCGACTACAGCCCACTGTGGGACCTCAACCTCGGGCAATGGACGGAGGGGGCGATCAGACTGGGCTACCGCTCCCGAATCATTGACGAGTTCCAGCTCCTCGCCTTCGTGCGTGACGGGTGGATCACCGGTCCCGACGGAGCCCCGTACGGCTCCACCGGCATCGTCGTGAACTGTCCCATCGTCGCCCGTTTCCTGTAACGGTCGCGAAGCCCAACCACCTGGCGGCGCCGCTGTGGGGGATGACCTAGCGTGGCGGGGATGACCGAATCAGCGTTCACCCGACAGGTGGATCGGCCTTCAACACGTCAGCCACCGATCTCGGACTACGGCTTCGTCTCGGACTGCCACTCGGCCGCGCTGGTCGACCGGGGAGGTTCGGTGGACTGGTGGTGCGTGCCCCGCTTCGACTCGCCCTCGGTGTTCGGTCGGCTGCTCGATGCGGACGCGGGCCACTGGGTGATCCGACCCGTCGACCGATTCGAGGTCGAGCGCGAGTATGTCCGCGACACCCTGGTGTTGCGCACGGTCTTCCGGAGCGACCAGGGGGATGTTGTGGTCAGTGACGCGCTCGCCCTCGATCCAGGTGCCCGCGGCCACGACATCGGACTTCGAGCACCGCACATGCTGATTCGCAGCGTTGAGGGAGTGCGCGGGTCAGTCGAGATCGAAACCGTGTTCGCGCCCCGCATGGAGTACGGCCGCACCGAGCCGCATCTCCGGGCCGACGCGGCCGGCGTCGTCGCCCGCGGCGGTACCGCAGAACTGTCGTTGAAGAGCCCGGTCACGCTGCGCTGCGGGGACGGGGCCGCCCGAGGACGCTTCGTCGTGTCTGCAGGCGACACCGTGGAGTTTCGGCTCCGCTACGA
>JACDGA010000227.1:3599-3944 GCA_013815505.1 Acidimicrobiia bacterium | reverse complement strand
TGCGTTCCGGCGTCGAGCTGCTGCTCGTGCACCTCGATCCCTGGCGGCTGGTGACCGGGCAAGTCCTCTCGGGGCGCGCCCTCGTCACCGGGTCCACGCTCCCCGGGGCACTGATGCTCGGCTGCTGGGCGATCGCGGCGATCGTGGCCATCCGTCTCCGCCATCGACCGCTGGTGCGGTTGCACCTCGTGATCGGTGCTGCCATCGTGATGGCCGGCGTGTCGATGAGTCGCATCGTCGGCGACCTGTGGTACTACCTCGTCCTGTGGGGATGGGCGCTCGGCGCCCTCGTGGGGTTCGTGACCATCTGGACGCTGGTCGTCCTCGTCGCTCGCCACCAGGCAT
>JACDGA010000227.1:0-3589 GCA_013815505.1 Acidimicrobiia bacterium | reverse complement strand
TCGGGACGGTCGCGATGTACATCGCCCTTGTCATCTCCACGGCCGTCTTCACCGGCCAGGCGTCTCGAGTCGAGGTACTGCGGCCCGATCTCTCCTCGGCGGTGGGTGAGCTCGTGCCGTCGACGGCCGCCGCCCTCGCCGAGGGGTCGATCCCCGGAACCGGACGCGACGGACGTTACCTCGTCACGTGGACGGATCCGTTCCATCTCGGAACCCAGGGCTGGGCCCTGCTGAACGAGTTGGACCGCCATGGCTTCGACGTCGCCGCCGTCGAGCGCTACCGTGCCCAGGCCACCGAGGCGCACGTACGCTCTCCCGACGACGCCACCGCCGTGGTGAACCTGGCCGTCGGCAGCGCTATCGAGGAATGGCGGGGGAAAGCGGGGGTGCACGAGGTCGCCTACTTCGACGCCCGCACAGGAGCCGAACGCTCCCGCTACGCCCGCCTCAGGTCTGTCCTCATACGCAAGTTGAAGGCCGCCGGGCTCGACGAGCTCGTTCCAGCGGTCGACGAGAACGTGTTCGCCCTGGCGAACGACCCAGCCCTGCCCGAGTCGACCCGGTCCACGATCGTCGAAATGCGACGCATTGGTGTCCCGACGGCCGTGTTCGTGGGACCGCCCGAAGCGGTCAGCGAGACCTGATCGGCTGCTGGATCGCCTCGCGACATCTGCTGGCAGCCACTGCCCGCCGTCGAACGACCGCCAGCTCGATCCGTCCCCACACCCTCGGCCAACCATCGGTGCGGTGCGAGTCACGCCAGATCTGAGGGTCTGGCGTGACGGGGCGAGGTCGGTGCTGTGCTGGATTCCTGAGAGGGCATCGTTGAGCGCCGCTCGCGCCTCCTTCTTCGAGAGGAACCCACCATCCTGCTTCTGCGAGCGACGACCTTCGGCGTTGATGCCGAGGTCGATCGGGGCATGCACGTCTCCGAGCGTTGGTGCCCCGTTCATGCCCCGAACCCGGCACTCGGGCGTTGCCGTCGACCACCACAATCCCCGGAAACCTTTATGGCACAAGGGTGTTCAGCGGCGCCCCCGGCAGGATTCGAACCTGCGCACACGGTTTAGGAAACCGATGCTCTATCCCCTGAGCTACGGGAGCAGCGGCTCGCCAGCCTACAAGGGGCCTCCGCCGATGGCCGGGGAGGTCCCGGGCGCTTACAGTCGTAGCCTCACCATGACGCGCGACCCGTTCGTGCGCCCCGGGGCAGGGGGCCCCGACACCTCATGAGAAACCTCACTCGGCGCGCGCGGAGCCCACTCCACGCAAGCACCCTCTCCGCCCGAATCGCTCGTGCCGCCGTCATCTCTGCCACCGTTGCCACCGCCACGATCTCTGTCGGCCACGCCGCAGGCGCAGCGCCGGCGCCGCTCCGCAACGCCGCGGCGACGACGCTCTTCGTCGCGCCGAGCGGCTCGAACCGCGCACCCGGGACGTCGCAGCGGCCGATGCGCACCATCGCGGCTGCGGTCGCTCGCGCAGGCAGCGGCTCGACGATCCTCGTCCGCAGCGGCACCTACCACGAGTCCGTCACGATCCCCACGGGCAAGCGGCTGACGATCCTCAACCGCGGTGCGGTCTGGCTCGACGGCTCGAGCAGGGTGACGGACTGGTACCGCGACGGCGACGACTGGGTGCGGCGCAACTGGCTGGCGCAGTTCAACTCGAGCCCCACGTTCACATGGGGCGCCCCCGACGACCCGCGCCAGTTCTGGAGCTTCATCAACCCGCGGTACCCGATGGCGGCACACCCGGACCAGCTCTGGGTCAACGGGCGCAGGCAGCGTCAGGTGAGCAACCGTTCGGCAGTGCGCCCCGGCACGTTCTACGTCGACGACGCCGGCAACCGCCTGTACCTCGGTGCCAACCCGAGGGGCAACACCGTCCGCGCCAGCACGATCGCCAAGGCACTGACCGTGCGCGGCGCCGGGACAGTGATCGGCGGCATCGGGGTGCGCCGCTACGCGCCGTCGGTCCCGCACCTCGGTGCGGTCACGATCGAGGCGACCAACGTGTCGGTGTCGCGGGCGAAGATCGAGGACAACGCCACGATCGGGTTGAGCGTCCTCGCCCACGACGGGCACCTGCGACGGGTGATCGCCCGTCGCAACGGGCTGCTCGGGCTACACGCCCACCTCGCCGACGGCCTCCGCGTCACCAACAGCGTCGTTGCCGGCAACAACTCCGAGCACTTCAACCACGCGCCCGCAGCTGGCGGCATGAAGATCGGCCGCACGCGGCACGTGCGCATCATCGGCACGACGTTCGCCGGCAACGACGGCACCGGTTTCTGGGCCGACGTCTCCTCCTACGCCATCACGCTCAACGACATCCGATCCGTCGAGAACCGCTCGCACGGCATCTCGCTCGAAACGTCGAGTCTCGCGCTGGTCGTCGACGCCATCGTCGTCGCCAATCGCGAGGACGGCATCAAGATCAACAACACGAGCAGGGTGAGCGTCTGGAACAGCACGTTCCACCGCAACGGCCGGTCGATCAACATCGTCCAGGACGGGCGTCGTTCGGACGACCCCGACGAGTACGGGCACAACCCGACGAGACCGTTCCCCGACCCGACGATGTCGTGGATCAACCGTCCCGTGGTGGTCAGAAACACTGTCGTGAGCGCAACTCGCGGCAACTGCCTCGTCTGCGTCGAGGACTACTCGCGTCGCTTCACTGCCGAGCAACTCCAGGTGTCGCTCGACAACAACGTCTACCAACGCCCGACGTCGACGTCGCCCTACTGGTTCGCGGTCTGGTCGCGTGGCACCGTCGTCAATCCGTACGTGTTCACCACGCTGTCCTGGTTCCGCAGCGCAACCGGACGCGACCGCGCCAGCCGCCTCGTGCAAGGCGATCCGATCGTGTTCCCCGACGGCGCAGCGCGGCCACGGCTACGGGAGATGACCGCCGACGTCGCCACCGGCATCACACCGCGCATCGCTGACGAGACCGGGCGCAGTGTCGGCACGCGCTACCTCGGCGCCTGGTTCTGAACGGCGTCACCCGTCGAGAACGTCGGCGAGAGATGTGACGTGTCGTTGAAGCAGCGCACGATCCAGTGCCCGTCCCACACGACGAGGTGCGAGATCGAGCCGTTGTCGGCGCCGCCGAACCCCAGCGGCGGTGCACCGGTGGCCTGGGCCATCACCTGACCGATCACGCCACCGTGCACGACCACCACGACCAACTGGTCGGGGTGGCGCGAGGCGATGTCGTTGACGCCGGTGCGGACACGTTCGGCGAACGCGTCGCCTGACTCGGCGCCGGGGAGGATGTCCCAGCGGCCTGTCTCGGACAGCCTGCGCGTGAGGGGATCGCCGTTCGCGTAGCGTCGCCGCAGCTCGCCGCCCTCCCAGTCGCCGAGGTGCACCTCTCGCAGGCGCGGCTCGACGGTCGCCTCCATCCCCAGCACCTCGAGGATCGGCACCGCAGTCTGCACGGTGCGCTGCAGCGTGGTCACGTACACGGCGGTGATCGGCTCGCCAGAGTGCCGAAAGCGGTCGGCGACGTGCTGGGCCTGCTCGACACCGACGGGATCGAGCGGCGGATCGCCCTGACCGTCGACCATCGGGTGAGACAT
>JACDGA010000226.1 GCA_013815505.1 Acidimicrobiia bacterium | reverse complement strand
GTGTTCAAGCAGGAGGCGGCCGTGGTGCGCGCGCTGCTGGCGGCAGGCGCCGACCCGGCGGCCGGTGCGCCGTCGGCGCTGGGGACCGCCGAGATGTTCGCCAACGACGAGATGATCGCGCTGCTACGCAGCGCTCACTAACCGGCGAACATGGACAGCCATTGCGCCTTCGTCTCGGGCTTGAACACGTAGTTCTGGCTCGTGACGGCGTCCATCGTTGCCGACGAGGCGAGTGAGTAGCGGTGGCCGGGGAACAGCACCGTCGTCGCCGGTAGCTCGGCGAGCGTGCGCAGGCTGTCGAACATCGCCGACGCGTCGGCGCCCGGGAGGTCGGTGCGCCCGCAGCCTTCGAGGAACAGCGTGTCACCGGCGACGAGCCGGCCGTCGACGAGGAAGCACTGACTGCCAGGCGTGTGGCCAGGCGTGTGGACGAGGGTGATGTCGACCCCGCCGACCGTGACGACATCGCCCGGTTCGTGGGCGACGAGGTCGGCCTCGCCGACACCGGCAGTGCGCTGCACCCACGGGGCCTCGTCGGCCTGCACGTGGATCGGGCACTGCACACGCTCGAGCAACCGGGCCACGCCGTCGATGTCGTGGCCCATCATCGAGCCGCCGACGTGATCGGGGTGATAGTGAGTCGCCAGCACCCCGACGACGTCCATCCCGTCCGCCTCGACGATGTCGACGAGGTCGTCGACCGCATACGCCGGGTCGACGAGGACGCACTGGCGCGAGTCGCGGTCACCGATCGCGTACGCGAAGTTGACCATCTGGGTCGCGATGGGATCACCGACGGCGAAGTCACGACCGGACAGGAGCTGGCGGAAGTACACGCGCTCGCGGTCGGCGCCGTCCTTCATGAGCGGAGCACGTCGTCGATGTCGCCGGTCAGGTTGTCCGGCTTCGTCGTCGAGGCGTAGCGCTTCACGACCTCACCGCGTCGGTTCACGAGGAACTTCGTGAAGTTCCACTTGATCTTCGCGCCGAGCATGCCGCCCTTCTCGCTGCGCAGCCACTTGAAGAGCGGATGCGCATCGTCGCCGTTGACGTCGACCTTGGCGAACATCGGGAACGACACCCCGTAGTTCAGCTGGCAGAACTCAGCGATCTCTGCGTCGGTGCCGGGCTCCTGGTTTCGGAACTGGTCGCATGGGAAGCCGAGCACGACGAGACCGTCGTCCTTGCGCTCGCCGTAGAGGTGCTCGAGCCCCTCGTACTGCGGCGTGAAACCGCACTTCGAGGCGGTGTTGACGACGAGGACAGCCTTGCCCTCGTAATCGGACAGTTGCCGCTCCTGACCGTCGATCGTCGTGGCGGTGAAGTCGTACAGCGTGGTCACGGCGGGAGCGTATCGGCGGCCGGTGCGACCGCCCGTAGCCTTGGCGCTGTGTCCACGGTCGGCGACCTGACCCACCTCGAGCCCGGTCAGGTGATCGTGTTCGGTGGCAACCGCACGACGACCGTGCCCGAGGAGCTGGGCGCATCGTTCGTGGCGGGCGACCGTCTCGTCGTCGTCGATGCGACCGGCGACCTGCTGCACGTCCCCGGCGCTGCGTGGGACGGTGCAATTGCGGCCGTCGACGCCGCCTCGGCTGCGTTCGACGAGCTGCGGCGCTGCAGCGACGACCAGATCACGGACTTCTTCGGCGCCTTCGCCGACCGTCTCGCCAACGACGCGCTGATGGAGGGCGTGCGGGAGGCGAACGCCGCCGACGTCGATCGCGCTCGCACCGTCGGACGCCACACGGGACGGCTCGTGCTCACGTCGGCGATGCGGGCGGACATGGTGGAGGGTTTGCGCATGTGGGCGGCGGCCGGCGGCGATCGATCCGGCGAGGTGCGGCGCTACGACCACGACGGCTGGTCACTCACGGCACGCCGGGCGCCGCTCGGTGTCGTCGGGTTCGTGTTCGAGGGCCGGCCGAACGTCTTCGCCGACGCCGCCGGCGTCGTGCGCAGCGGCAACACGGCGGTGCTGCGCATCGGATCGGATGCGCTCGGCACGGCACGCGCCATCGTCCGCGACGCCGTCGCACCGGCGCTCGAGAGCGTCGGACTGCCGAGCGGTACGGTCACCCTCCTCGACGATCCGACGCGGGCGTCGGGCTGGGCGCTGTTCGCCGACGGGCGGCTGGCGCTCGCCGTCGCACGCGGTTCGGGCGAGGCGGTGGCGCAACTTGGTGCCGTCGGTCGTCAGTCCGGGGTGGCCGTGAGCCTCCACGGCACCGGCGGGGCGTGGATGGTGGCAGGGGACTCCGCCGATCGCGACCGGTTCCGGGCGGCGGTGGTCAACTCACTCGACCGCAAGGTGTGCAACACGCTCAACGTCTGTGCGATCCCGGCGCACCGTGACGACCTCGTTGCCGCGTTCCTCGCCGCCCTCGACGAGGCCGGCGAGCGCAGTGGCGCCGAGCCGGTGCTACACGTGGAGGAGAGGGCAGCCGCGCTGCTGCCGGACAACCGCGTCGCCGCGCCCATCGAGCGCACGGCGCTCGGCACGGAGTGGGAGTGGGACGCCGCGCCCGAGGTGAGCCTCGTCGCCGTGGACGACGTGGCAGAAGCCGTCGAGCTGTGCAATGCCCTCAGCCCGCGCTTCGTGGCGTCGCTGATCAGCGACGACGTCGCAGAGCAGCAACGGTTCTACGACACCGTCGATGCCCCGTTCGTCGGCGACGGGTTCACGAGATGGGTCGACGGCCAGTACGCGCTGGGCACGCCCGAGCTCGGTCTGTCCAACTGGCAGTTCGGCAGGCTCCTCGCCCGCGGCGCCGTGCTGTCGGGCGACTCTGTGCACACCGTGCGCTACCGCGCAACGATCCGCGACGAGCACCTCGCGCGGTGACGTCGCTCGGTGACGCCAGCGGGTTCGGTCAGAGCGCCCGGTTGTCGATCAGCCGGACGTCACCGAACCACACGGCAGTGGCGATCCGAGCACCGGCCGCGACGGCATCGAGCGGCTGACACGTCTCGGGGTCGAAGACCGTCATGTACTCGGGTCGCGCGAGCGGTGTGCGTTCCAGCACGGCCATGGCGGCAGCGGTGATCGGTCCGGACGAGCGCTCACCGGCACGCGCAGCCACCACTGCAGCGTCGAGGGCGCGAGGCACGCTCACCGCGGCGAACCGCTGCTCGTCGCTCAGACGCTGGTTGCGGCTCGACAGCGCCAGCCCGTCGGATTCGCGCACGGTCGGGGCGGCGACGATCTCGACGCCGAGATCGAGGTCGGCCGTCATCCGCCGGATGACGGCGAGCTGCTGGAAGTCCTTCTCGCCGAACACGGCGACGTCTGGCCGGACCGCGGCGAACAGCTTCGTCACGACGGTGGTCACGCCGGCGAAGTGCCCCGGCCGCGCTGCGCCCTCCATCGAATCGGCAAGTGCACCGGGCGTCACGGTCGTCTCGAACCCCGCCGGGTACATCGCTGAGGCCGTCGGGGCGTAGACGGCGTCCACGCCGAGCCGTTCACAGCGGGCGACGTCGTCGTCGATCGGGCGCAGGTAGGCGTCGAAGTCGGTGTCGCGGTCGAACTGCAACGGGTTGACGAAGATCGACACGAGGACGCGGTCGGCGTGCTCGTTGGCGAGCGACACGAGCGAATCGTGCCCGACGTGCAACGCCCCCATCGTCGCCACGAGCGCCACCCGCTCGCCGTCACACCGCACGCCATCCGACCACGCCCGAACGTCGCCGGGGGACGTCAGCACTTGAGTCACAGGCATGAGATGCAATCACGGTGGCGAGGGAAGCGCCAGCGACGAGCACACGCGGCGCGAGGAGAAAGCGAAGCGGACGACGAGCCCGCCAGAGACGGTGGCGAGGGAAGCGCCAGCGACGAGCACACGCGGCGCGAGGAGAAAGCGAAGCGGACGACGAGCCCGCCAGAGACGGTGGCGAGGGAAGCGCCAGCGACGAGCTACACGCGGCGCGAGGAGAAAGCGAAGCGGACGACGAGCCCGCCAG
>JACDGA010000225.1 GCA_013815505.1 Acidimicrobiia bacterium | reverse complement strand
GTGGAAGTAGAGGTGGTCGAACCCGGCGTCGACGAACGAGCGCACCGACGCGAGGAACGGTTCGACGTCGGGTCCGCACGGTGTCTCGCCGACGGCGTCGTCCTCGGTAACGATCTCGGCCGCCTGTTCGAAGTGCGTCCACGTCGGCAGGTCCTGGGTGAGTTGTCCGGGGACGGCGCCGTTGGGCCAGTTCTCGTGGACGGCGGCGCGGGCAGCCTCCCCGTCGGTGGCCCAACACACGTCGAGCTGCGCATAGCGCGGGCCTGAGCCACCGTGTTCGAGGTAGCGGTCGATCGGTTCGCGGTCGGGTGCGTGTCCCCAGTAGCCGTCGCCGATGCGCGCTGCCAGCTCCGTTGCGTGCGGGCCGAAGCCGGACACGATGATCGCCGGCGGCTCGGCGGGCGGGTCGAACAGCTTCGCGTTCTCGACCTCGTAGTGGCGCCCGCGGTGGTCGATCGTCTCGCCCGTCCACAGTGCCCGGATCACCTCGACGGCCTCCTCGAGCATCTCGCGGCGGATGTCAGGCGACGGCCAGCGGTCGCCCAGGATGTGCTCGTTGAGCGCCTCGCCCGTCCCGACGCCGAAGAAGAAGCGGCCGTCAGACAGCAGCGAGGTGGTTGCCGTGGCGTGGGCGATGATCGCAGGGTGGGTGCGGATGGTCGGGCACGTCACGCCGACACCGATCGCGATCCGCTCCGTCGTCACCGCGATCGCGCCGAGCACCGACCACACGAACGGGCTGTGGCCCTGCGCACTCACCCACGGATGGAAGTGATCGCTGATCGATACGAAGTCGAACCCAGCCTCCTCCGCCCGCGCAGCGTTGCGCACGAGTGTCGCCGGGGGATGTTCCTCGCTGGAAAGGCTGTAGCCGAACGTCGTCATGCAGATACCTCGGGGCAGCCGTACCCGAGGTATCCGTCATCGAACCCCGGCGGGGCGGGGGCATCGAGCCGAGGGCGCCCGGCGGCATCGCCCGTACGATGCAGGACGATGAACGCGGTCGCGAACCACGAGCTGTCGGTGCTCGATCTCGCGTTCGTCGGCCCCGGCGAGTCGGTTGCGCAGAGCCTGCAGGGCAGCGTCGCCCTCGCACAGCTGGCGGAACGGCTCGGGTACCGGCGTGTCTGGTACGCCGAGCACCACAACATCGAGTCGATCGCCTCGTCGGCGACGGCCGTGCTGATCGCCCATGTCGCCGCCCACACGAAGCGGATCCGACTCGGCGCCGGCGGGATCATGTTGCCGAACCACTCACCGCTCGTCATCGCAGAGCAGTTCGGAACGCTCGCCACGCTGCATCCCGGCCGCATCGACCTCGGACTCGGCCGGGCGCCCGGCAGCGACCAGAACACGATGCGGGCGATGCGCCGCAGCCCACAGTCGGCCGACACCTTCCCCGACGACGTGCTCGAGTTGGACGGCTACCTCTCTGGTGAGACGAGGATCCCCGGCGTCCACGCAACGCCCGGGCGCGGCACCAACGTGCCGCTGTACATCCTCGGCTCGTCGCTGTTCGGCGCGCAGCTGGCGGCGATGCTCGGCCTGCCGTACGCGTTCGCCTCGCACTTCGCTCCTGCGGAGCTGCTCGAGGCGGTCGAGCGGTACCGCGACGGCTTTCAGCCCTCCGAGCAGCTGGAGGAGCCGTACGTGATCGCCGGTGTGAACGTGATTGCCGCCGACGACGACGAGACGGCGCAGCGCCAACTGCATCTCACGCGGCGGGCGCGGGTGCGCAGCCTCTTCCGTCGCGGCGGGCAGCGCCTCACCGACGAGGAGGCCGACGAGGTGCTCGACTCACCCCAGGCGATGTACGTCGATCAGATGATGACGTACACGGCCGTCGGCACGCCGGATGTTGCGACCGCGTACCTCGACGACTTCGCCGCGCTTGCCGGCGCCGACGAGCTGATGGTGATCCACCATGGCGACTCGATCGAGCACCGATTGCGATCGCTCGAGTTGCTCGCCAAGGCCGCCGACCTGACACCGGTCTGAGGAAAGCCAGGCGGTTCGGCCCCGGCGTCCGAGTGGCCTCAGCGTTCGAGCAGCCGCAACGCCGACGTCGCCGCCCCGGCACCGCACATGCCGTGCACACCGGCACCCGGCGGCGTCGCGGCGGAGCAGAGGAAGACTCCCCTGATGCCGGTGGCGTAGGGGTCGAGGGCGAGCCGCGGTCGCATCACGATCTGGAGCGAATCGTTCGCACCGGTCGAGATGTCGCCGCCGATGTAGTTGGCGTTGTACGACTCGAACGCCGCTGGTCCCATGACACGACGTCCGACGACGCGTTCACGCAGGCCGGGAGCGAAGCGCTCCACCTGATCGAGGATCGCCTCGCTTGCGTCTCCTGCGTAACCGTTGGGGACGTGGGCATACGCCCAGATCGGGTGCACATCGCCACGTGACCTGGTGGGGTCGGCGACGTGTTGCTGGGCAACGAGCACGAACGGTCGGGCGGGCACGCGTCCGGCATGGACCTCGCGCTCAGCCGTCGCGATCTGCTCGAACGTCCCGCCGACGTGCACCGTCCCCGCCCGACGGGCGGACTCGGCGGTCCAGGGCACGCCTCCCTCCACCGCGAGATCGACCTTGAACGCTGCGGGGCCGTGGCGGTAGCGCAGGTAGGCGCGCCGAACCCGGCGCGGGATCGCATCACCGGCGATGCGGACGAACGCGCGTGGCGTCACGTCGAAGAGCGCCACGCGGTGCGGCGGCAGCTCTGCGAGCGAGCCGACGCGCACGCCGGTCTCGATGGTGCCGCCGTGGTGGCGCAGCAACGAGGCGAGCGCATCCGTGATCGTTCGGCTCCCACCTCGTGCGACGGGCCATCCCACGGCGTGGCACGCCGCCGCCAGCGCCAGCCCCGGTGCGGCGGTGGTCGGCCGCCCGAGGGGATGGATCACGTGCGCGGCGATGCCGCCGAACAGCCCGCGAGTCTCCTCGCGCTTCCATCTCCTGGCAACGAGGCTCGCCGGCCGCAGTGCGGTGGCGCCGAAGCGGGCCAGGCGCAGCGGATCATCGGGCACGTGGATGATCGGCCGCATGATGTCGCCGGCGAGCTCTGGGAATCCCGACGCCAGCCGGCCGAACGTGCGTCGCCAGGCGGGACCGTCGGAGCCGAGGCCGGCGACCGTGTCGTCAAGCGAGCGCACCATGACCGCGACACGTCCGCCGTCGAGCGGGTGTGCGACGTCAACGGGAGCGTGACACCAGACGAGCCCGTGATCGGCGAGCGGCAGCGTCGAGAAGAACGGCGACACCACCCCGAACGGGTGCACAGCCGAGCACACGTCGTGCAACAGCCCAGGGATCGTCAGCTCCTCGGTTCGGGTGCCCCCACCGATGGTGGGTGCGGCTTCGAGCACGGTGACCGAGTAGCCCTCGCGAGCGATGGCGACCGCGGCGGCGAGCCCGTTGGGGCCAGCACCCACGATCACTGCGTCGACGGGGCTGGCGTCGCTCATCACGACCGATCATGACACCGTCGCAGCGGGGCGGCGTCGGCGGCGGGTTGCGCGATATACCCCCTTGGGGTATACTCATCTACACGATGAACGCCACGATCACCACCACGTACACCGTCACCGGCATGACGTGCGGGCACTGCGTCGCCGCCGTGACCGAGGAGGTCGCCACGCTCGACGGCGTGATCGGCGTCGATGTCGACCTCGCAACCGGACAGATGGTGGTCACCTCCAGCCGCCCGCTCGACGACCACGTGATCACTGCCGCCGTCGACGAGGCCGGGTACGCGGTCTCACGATGAACGCCGGCGCGAAGCTCGGCGCCTACGGATTGCTCCTCGCCGCTGTGCTCGGCGGCGGAGCGGCCGCCGGCGCGATCGCCGGCCCGATCGACGTCGGGGGGTCCACGCCGCACGAACCCGCCGCGACGAGTGAGCTCCCAGCCGCCGGGCTGCTCGTGTCCCAGGACGGTTACACGTTCGAGCCGGAGGAGCGC
>JACDGA010000224.1 GCA_013815505.1 Acidimicrobiia bacterium | reverse complement strand
AGCCGAAGGCGAGCGAGACCAGCAGCACGGTTGCCGAACCCGTGCCGAAAACTACCTTGACCGTCACGATCGACGGGGTGGCATGCGAGGCCAAGCCCGGGCAGAAGGTGATCGACGCCGCCGAGGACGCCGGCACGTACGTGCCGCGCTTCTGCTACCACCGCCGCATGACGCCGGTCGGCATGTGCCGGCAGTGCCTCGTGGAGATCGAGGGACCGCGTGGGCCGATGATGGTCGTCAGTTGCATGACCGATGTCGCCGACGGCCAGGTCGTGCGCACGGACACGCCGGAGATCAGGAAGGCGCAGGAGGGTGTGATCGAGTTGCTGCTCGCCAACCATCCCCTCGACTGCCCCGTGTGCGACAAGGGCGGCGAGTGTCCGCTGCAGGACCAGGCAATGAGCAACGGTCCGGGCGAGTCCCGCTACCTCGAGGAGAAGCGCCACTTCGAGAAGCCGATCCCGATCAGCGATCTGGTGTTGCTCGATCGTGAGCGTTGCATCCTCTGTGACCGCTGCACGCGGTTCGCCGACGAGGTCGCCGGCGACAAGCTGATCCACTTCACGCACCGCGGCAACAACACGCAGGTGCAGACGTTCCCCGACGAGCCGTTCGCGTCGTACTTCTCCGGCAACACCGTGCAGATCTGCCCCGTCGGTGCACTCACGGCGACGCCGTATCGCTTCAAGGCCCGGCCATGGGATCTCGAGGAGTCCGAGAGCACCTGCACGTCGTGCGCCGTCGGCTGCCGCACCGTCATCCAGTCGAGTCGTGATCGCATCGTGCGGACACTCGGCGTCGATTCCGATGCGGTCAACTGGAGCTGGCTCTGCGATCGCGGGCGGTTCTCGTTCCAAGGTGTCGACGCCGACAACCGGCTTTCCGAGCCGCTCGTGCGTGACGGCGACCAGCTCGTGCCGACGACGTGGGCGAACGCCCTGAACGTCGCCGCCGAGTTGCTCGACAGTGCGCTCGACGCCGGTGGCGGCGAGTCGATCGCCGTGCTCGGCGGGGCGCGGGGCACCAACGAGGACGCCTACGTCTGGGCGATGCTCGCCGACGCGCTCGGTGTGCCACACCGTGACGCCCAGTTCGGTGACGGCCTGCCGCCCGAGCTGCTCGACCTCCCGCGCGCGACGATCAACGAGGCGGCCAACGCCGCGACCATTGTCGTCGTCGGGCCCGACCTCAAAGAAGAGTTGCCCGTGCTCTACCTCCGGTTACGTGACGCCGCGTTCCGGCGCAGGAGCCGCATCATCGAGATCGGCCAACGCACGACCGGTCTCACCTCCTACGCGTGGAAGACGATCCGCGCCGAACCCGGCGCTGTCGACACGATCACCCGGGCGCTCGCCGCCGACGACATCCGCGAACAGCTGGCCGGTGGCGACGTCGTCGTCGTGGCGGGCCGCGCCAACCTGGCGGAGTCCGAGGCGGTCGCGGCGACGGCGATCAACGCCGTGCTCGCCGCCTGTCCCGGCGCCAAGGTGCTGCCCGCGCTCCGCCGCGGCAACGTTGTCGGCGCAATCCGGGCGGGCCTGACGCCGGGCGATGGCGGGCTCGATGGGCTCGGCATCCTCGCCGCTGCCGCCGAGGGGCGATTGGAGTGCCTCGTGCTTCTCGGTGCGGATCCGATCAGCGATTGCCCTGACGCCGACCTCGCCCGTCAGGCGCTCGCCGGGGCGCGGCGGGTGATCTCGATCGACACCAACCTGTCGGCGTCGTCCCAGCTCGCCGACGTCGTGCTCGCCGCGGCGGCACACGGCGAGAAGCAGGGGACGACGACCAACATCGAGGGACGCGTACAGACGGTGTCGAAGCGCGTCACTGCGCGTGGCACGTCGAGGCCGGACTGGATGATCGCCGTCGAGCTGCTCGGCCGCTTCGGTCTCGACGAGAAGGTGGCGAACTTCGATCGGGTAGACGACATCACCGACGCGATGGCCGCCGATCCGTCAGGGGCGTTCTCCGGCGTGACCATTGCCGCCCTCTCGAACAGTCGTGACGGCGTCCTCGCCCCTGCGGGTCCCGCCGTTGCCGAGCTCCCGTTGCGCGGCACCGCCTCGGTGGACGCCCGCAACAGCTACGACTACCGGCTCGTCGTGAGCCGCAAGTTGTACGACGCGGGTGTGGTGACGTCGTCGGCGCCCTCACTGTCCGCGCTCGCGCCTGGCAGCACGGCGCGTCTGCACCCACTCGACTTCGATCGCCTCGGCGTCGCCCGCGGGGCCGACGTACGAATCGTCGCCGCTCGCACGACCGTCGTGATCTCCGTGGAACCCGACGCCGAGGTCGCTCGCGGCACGGTGTGGGTGCCGTTCAACCAGGCGGGTGCCGACATCGCCGACGCGATCGACGCGACGGCCGCCGTACACGATGTGCGGATCGAGGGGATCTGAGCCGTGGCTGCGCTGCTCGGCATCGACCCGCTGCTCATCGGCGACCTGACGTGGACGCCGCTGATCATCGTCGCGATCAAGATCCTCGTCGTCTTCACGGTCGGGCTCGTCGGGACGATGTTCATGGTGTGGTTCGAACGCAAGGTCATCGCCGGGATGCAGAACCGTGTCGGCCCCAACAAGGCGGGACCGTTCGGTCTGCTGCAGACGCTCGCAGACGGGATGAAGCTGATCTTCAAGGAGGGCTTCGTCCCCGATCGCGCCAACTCGCTCGTGTACCGGCTCGCTCCGTTCCTCGCCTTCGTCCCGGCGTTCCTCGTGTGGTCGGTGCTGCCGCTCGGCGGTGACTTCCGCGACGGCAAGGGCGGTGTCGTCACGTGGTTCGGTGAGGAGACGAGGGTGCAGCTCGCCGACCCACCGGTCGGCATCCTGCTCGTGCTGGCACTCTCGTCGATCGCCGTCTACGGCATCATGCTCGCCGGCTGGTCGAGCGGCTCGAAGTACCCGCTGCTCGGCTCGGTGCGGGCGACGGCCCAGATGGTGAGCTACGAGGCGGCGCTCGGGTTGTCGCTCGCCGCCGTGCTGCTCACGGCCGGGACGCTGTCGACGGCCGGCATCGTCGCCAGCCAGGAGGGCCTCAGCGACTGGCATCTCGTCGCCACGGGTGTGCTGCCGTTCGTGATCTTCATGATCGCCGCCACGGCCGAGCTCCACCGGCCGCCGTTCGATCTCGTCGAGGCCGAGCAAGAGCTCGTCGGCGGGTTCAACACCGAGTACTCGTCGTTCCGCTTCGCGCTGTTCTTCCTCGCCGAGTTCATGAACACGATCACGATGAGCGGCGTCATCGTCACCCTGTTCCTCGGTGGTCCGCAGCCGCCGGCGATCGGCGACTGGACGGCCGACATCCCGCTGATCAACAACGGCATCGAGGGCACGATCTGGTTCATCGCCAAGCTCTTCATCTTCCTCTACGCCTACGTGTGGATGCGCGGCACGTTGCCGCGACTGCGCTACGACCAGCTCATGGACTTCGGTTGGAAGCTGCTGATCCCGATCTCGCTCGGCTGGTTCCTGCTGCTCGCTGCGCTGCGCGTCGGTGACCAGAACGACTGGAACACGGTCGCCGTGACGGTGGCCGTGCTGGCCGTCTTCGCCGTCTCGTACGTGCTGTTCCTCGCTGCGATCCGTGCCAGCCAACGCAACCGCGAGATGGAAGGGGCGAGCGTCTGATGGGCTACCTCGAGGGATTCGGCGTCACGTTGCGACAGCATCGCCTGTTCGGCGGCAAGCGCTACACGAAGGAGTACTCGGGCGGTCGCGTGGCGCGGCGCAAGGGCGACGCGGCGCCTGACGCCGACGGCGACGTCAAGGCGCCGAAGCCCGAGCGTCTGCACGGCCGTCACGTCCTCAATCGCTACGAGGACGGCATGGAGAAGTGCATCGGATGCGAGCTGTGCGCCGGTGTCTGCCCGGCGAAGTGCATCTACGTGCGCGGCGCCGACAACGATCCCGAGAATCCGACGGCACCGGGCGAGCGCTTCGGCTACGTCTACGAGATCAACTACCTCCGCT
>JACDGA010000223.1 GCA_013815505.1 Acidimicrobiia bacterium | reverse complement strand
CGACGCCGGCGTGCCGGTCGTCGTCGACGGCGATGCGCTCTTCGCCCTCGCCGTTGCGGACGGCACGGTCGCCGAACGGATACGGCGGCGACGCCGCGCCACGATCCTGACGCCGCACGACGGTGAGTTCGAGCTACTCACCGGTGCCCGCCCCGGCGACGATCGCATCGAAGCGGCTCGCTCGCTCGCCGCGGAGTGCCGCTGCGTGGTGCTGCTGAAGGGTCCGACGACGATCGTGGCATCGTCCACCGGCTCGGTGCGTCTCGTCGCGAACGGCGACCAGCGGCTTGCCACCGCGGGATCGGGCGACGTGTTGTCGGGCATCATCGGTGCGCTCGTCGCCTCCGGTCACACCGCGTTCGACGCGGCGACGTGCGGTGCATGGATCCATGCCGCGGCCGGCAACCGTGGTCACCCGCACGGCCTCGTCGCCGGCGATCTGCCGTCGCTCGTGCCCGGCGTGCTGGCCGATGTCGCCGCCGCTCGCCGGACGACGCGATGACGGCGCCCCAGCGCTGGGCGTGGGCAGATGTCGATCTCGACGCGATCGCCTCCAACGTGGCGTCCTTCTGCGACCTCGTCGCGCCGTCGCAGGTGTGGGCGGTCGTCAAGGCCAACGGCTACGGCCACGGTGCCGTGCCGGTCGCGACGGCTGCCCTGCTCGGTGGTGCTCACGGCCTCGCGGTCGCCCTCGCCGGCGAGGGGGTCGAGCTGCGCCGGGCAGGCATCGACGCGCCGGTACTCGTGCTGAGCGAGCAACCCGACGACAGCGCCGCAGCGCTCGTCGAGCATCGGCTGATCTCCACCGTGTACAGCAGGGGCGGCGTCGACGCGCTTGTCGGGGCGGGCGCTGCCGGGCTCGATGTGCACGTCAAGGTCGACACCGGCATGCAACGTGTCGGCGTGCAGCCGGAGTCGCTCGCCGACGTCGTCGCGGCGGTGCGTGACGCCGCTCCGGCCCTTCGACTCGGCGGCGTGTTCACGCACCTGCCGATCGCCGACGAACCGGACGATCCGTTCACGGCCGATCAGCTCCGGCGCTTCGACGACCTGCGCACCGGGCTCGACCTCGACGACGACGTGCTCGTGCACAGCGCCAACTCGGCGGGAGCGCTCGCACATCCTGCGGCACGCCACGATCTCGTGCGGCTCGGCATCGCCATGTACGGCATCGCGCCGAGCGCCGAGCTGGCCGAGCAGACGGCGGCGCTCACGACGCCGGCGCTGTCCCTGCGCTCGCGGGTCTCGTTCGTGAAGCGCGTGGCCGTCGGCTCGCGCATCTCCTACGGGTTGCGTCACCGTTTCGATCTGCCGGCGACCGTCGCCACGTTGCCCATCGGCTACGCCGACGGTGTCCCACGCCGTCGCTACGAGGTGGGTGGCTCGGTGCTGATCGGCGGGCGACGGCGGCCGATCGTCGGTGTCGTGACGATGGACCAGCTGATGGTGTCCTGCGGCGACGACGACGTCGCAATCGGCGACGAGGCCGTGCTGATCGGGCGGCAGGGGGACGAGCACATCACGGCCGAGGAGTGGGGCGCGTCGCTCGGCACGATCGGGTACGAGATCGTGTGCGGGATCGGCGCCCGGGTTCCACGCGTCTACCATCGCAACCCGGAATGATCGAGTTCCACGCAGCGTCGCTCGCCGCCACCCATGCCCTTGCGGGCCAGATCGCACGGCTTGCCCAGCCGGGCGACATCATCGTGCTGGCCGGCGATATGGGCACGGGGAAGACGGCCTTTGCCCAGGGCTTCGGTTCGGCGTTGGGCGTCGACGAACCGATCACGTCGCCCACGTTCACGCTCGTGCACAGCTACGACGCCGGCAAGCTGACGCTCCACCACGCCGACCTCTACCGGCTCGATCGGCTCGCAGAGGTCGCCGACCTCGCCCTCGACGAGCTCGCCGAGCGACGGGGCATCGTGCTCGTCGAGTGGGGCGATGTCGCCGATGCGATGTTCCCCGAGCGGCTCGAGGTGCGCTTGTCGCACGTCGACGACGATGTCGACGCCCGTGTCATCCGGATCTCGGCGGTCGGGCGCCGCTGGTCGACGCGCTGGTCGGCGCTCGTTGCGGGGGTCGAACGGTGCTGATCCTCGGTCTCGACACGGTGACGGACCAGGTCGGCGTCGCGATCGGCGGTCACGAGGGCGTCATCGCCAACTTCGAGGTGCTGCGTCAACGGCGCCACGCCGAGACCCTCGCTCCCGCCATCGAGTTCGTGTGCCGTCAGGCAGGAATCCGCCTCGACGAGATCGGGCTCGTCGCCGTCGACATCGGTCCCGGCCTGTTTACCGGCATGCGCGTCGGGCTCGCCTCCGGCAAGGCGATCGCCCAGGCGCTCCGCATCCCGATGATCGGCATCTCGTCGCTCGACCTGCTCGCGTTTCCCGCACGAGGCACCGATCGGGTCATCGTTCCCGTCATCGACGCTCGCAAGAGCGAGGTTTTCTACGCCATGTACCGCTCGGTTCCGGGTGGCATCCAGCAGGTGCTCGAGCCGTCCGTCGGATCGATCGAGGATCTCGTCGCCGACCTCCTCGCTCGCGGTCAAGACGCGCTCGTGCTCGGCGACGGGGCGATCAGGTACGGCCGCGAGATCGCAGAGTCGGTGCACGTCGAGCTCGGTGACGGCGCCTACCCGTCCGCCGCGCCACTTGTGCAGCTCGCTCATGCCAGGGCGCTGCGCGAGGAGTGGGTGTCGCCCGGTGACATCCGGCCGCTCTACCTCCGCCAGCCTGACGCCCGGATCAACTGGCAGACTCGTGCGGGACGCCACGAACGATGAACATGCTCGCCGATCTCGTCACTGGCACCGGACGGCCGGTCGTCGTCGAACCGATGCGCCGTCGCCATCTGCCCCAGGTGGAGGCGATCGAGGAGACGGCGTACGTGAGGGGATGGAGTCACCGCCTGTTCGTCAGCGAGCTCGATCAGGTGCGCATCGGCACGCGCTGGTACTGCGTGTGCCGCAGGGGCCGCCGCATCGTCGGGTACGCCGGGCTGCTGTTCGCGCCCGACGAGGCACACGTCACGAACATCGCAGTGGCGACGGATCAGCGCCGCCAGGGCATCGGCACCGCGCTGCTGCACCGGCTCGCCCACGTCGCCGTGCAGCGCGGCTGCGAGGCGTGGACGTTGGAGGTGCGGGTCTCCAGCACGGCGGCCCAGGAGCTGTACCGCACGTTCGGGTTCCAGCCCGCTGGCGTGCGCAAGCGCTACTACGAGAACTCCATCGACGCACTCGTCATGTGGTGTCACGACATCCAGCGCCCCGAGTACGCCTCGCTGCTCGGCACGCTCGACGTCGGTGTGGAGGTGCGGCCGTGAGTGGCCGCACCTGCGGCCGCGCGACTGCTAGGGAGCCGGACGCTGATGGGGTTCGGGGGCGTAGCCCCCGCGGCGTCGAGGTGCGGCCGTGACCGGGCTCGGCACCGGCTCGCCCGTGGCAGGGTTGCCCGACAGCGACTCGCTCGTGCTCGGCATCGAGACGAGCTGCGACGAGACGGCGGCGGCCCTGGTGCTTGGCGGCGCCGACGTCGTGTCGAGCGTCGTCAGCTCGCAGGTCGACCTCCACGCCAGCTTCGGCGGCGTCGTCCCCGAGGTGGCGAGCCGCGCCCATCTCGAGCTGCTCGGTCCGGTCATCGCCAGGGCCGTCGTCGAGGCCGGGGTCGACGAGCGGCGCATCGACGCCGTCGCCGCAACCATCGGTCCCGGGCTGATCGGTGCCCTCCTCGTCGGCGTCTCGACCGCAAAGGCGTTGGCCCTGGCATGGGACGTGCCGTTCATCGGCGTCAACCACCTCGAGGCGCACCTGTACGCCGCCTTCCTCGACGACCCGACGATGGAGTTCCCCGTCGTGGTGCTGCTCGTCTCGGGTGGTCACACGCTGCTCGTCGAGATGCGTGACCACGGCGACTACACGGTGCTCGGCGGCACGATCGACGATGCCGCCGGTGAGGCGTTCGACAAGGT
>JACDGA010000035.1 GCA_013815505.1 Acidimicrobiia bacterium | reverse complement strand
TCCTCCTTGCTGGCGAGATACCCCTTGACGCGCAGGAACCCGTAGCCCTCGTCGCGCAGGTCGAGGTAGCCCTCAACGGGCACAGACTCGGATTCGTGAGCGCTCTGTTGCTCGTCGCCGCCCTGCTCGTACTGGTCGTCGCCCTGCGGCGCGCCCCCCTGGTCGCGACCGCCTCCCTTGCGACGACGGCGGCGTCGGCGGTTGCGGCTCTCGCCGTCACCGTCACCCTGGCCGTCGCCCTGGTCACCCTGGCCGGACTGGCTGCTCTGCCCGGCCTGGCCGGACTGACTGCTCTGACCGGAGCGGTCACGTTCGGCGCCGCCACCCTGTCCCGAGCGAGCGAAACCGCCGTCGCGGTTTGGAGCGCCGGCATCGTCACGCTGGGCCTGGCGCCCGACCTCCGGCGTGCGGGTCTGGCCGCCCGAGCGAGTGGCGTCGGCACGTTGCGGCGTGTCGTCCTCTTCGTCGGATCCGGACTCCGCCAGCGCCAGCTCCCACTCGGCGGGCGGCTCGCCCTCGCCGGGCGCCTGCTGGTCGTGCTCCCTTGCGGCGGTTGCCGCCAGCGCAGACTCGCCGTTCGTCTCTGTACCTCGCTCGACCGCGGACGTCACGGTGCCGGCGCCGATGCTGCCGTCGCCGTTCCTCGCAGCGGCGGGCGCCACGACGTCACGCGCCGACGTGGGCGACGAGGTGTTGGTCGTGTCGAGGATGAGCTGGATGATCTCGGCCTTGCGGTTGCGCGCCGACGTGCTGAGGCCGAGCGCCTTGGCGATCGCCAGCAGCTGATCCTTGTCCTTCGACTCGAGAACTGACTGTTCGAGTGCTTCTGCGGCCACGGGGGTGCCTACCTTCGCGAGATGGGAACGGCTCGTGGGCCGGAGTCCAGCATCCGGTCGCCTCGACGTTCGAGGACCTTCCGGGAAGGAGTCCGCCCCACGGACAGTGCAGGCGCTCGCCGTTCAGGTCTCGAGTGGGGTTCCACGGACGGTGGGATGCCTCGCACGTCGCCCTTGTGGCGGTAGCGGCCTGAGAATTCAGGCAAATGTCACGATATCGACTGGCCGCAACGGTCGCAAACGCCGGTGCCGATCGTCACGTCGCGGCGGTGACCCGCTCGACGTGGGCGGCAACCAACTCGAGATCGTTGGCCACCACCTCGAAGCGCTCGGCCTTGACGTGCAGCTCGGCGAGCGCCTCCGGCAGCTCCGGACGTTGGCCGAGCGCGCGTGCGACGGCATCGGCGAACTTCGCAGGATGCGCAGTGGCGAGCGCGACGACGGGTCCGTCATGGTCGATCAGCGACGCGGCGGCCGTCGCCGTCGCCGTGTGCGGATCGACGACGACGCCGGTGCGGTGCGCGAGACGATGGATCTCGGCCAGCGTTGCGTCGTCGTCGACGCGCGTCGCGCTGAACGTCCCATCGAGGTGCTCGGCACGCTGATCAGGTTCGACATCGAGCCGGCCCGACGACCGGAAGCGGGCGAGCTGCTCGGCCGTCATCCCCCCGTCCCTGTCGTTCATCTCGAACAGCAGCCGCTCGAAGTTCGACGACACCTGGATGTCCATGCTCGGGCTCAGCGTCGGCACGACCTCGCGCATCGACATGTCCCCCTCGTTGAGGAAACGGGCGAGGATGTCGTTGGCGTTGGTGGACAGCACGAAGCGATCGATCGGGGCACCCATCCTGCGAGCCACCCATCCGGCGAAGACGTTGCCGAAGTTGCCGGTCGGCACGGCGAACACGGTCTCGCCACCGAGCGCCAGCGACGTTGTGGCGTAGTACGTCACCTGCGCCATCACGCGACCCCAGTTGATCGAGTTCACGGCCGACAGATGGCGCTGCGAGGCGAGTCGGGGGTGCAGGAACATCGCTTTGACGAGGTCCTGGCAATCGTCGAACGTGCCGTCGATTGCGGCGATGTGGACGTTCGCATCCTCGACCGTGGTCATCTGACGCCGTTGCACGTCCGTGACGCGCCCGTTGGGGAAGAGCATCACGATGTCGATGTTGTCGCGTCCGCGCACGGCGTCGATCGCCGCCGAGCCGGTGTCGCCGCTCGTCGCACCGATGATCGTGATGTGATCCGATCGCTGCTCGAGGACGTGGTCGAAGAGCCGGCCGACGAGCTGCAGGGCGACGTCCTTGAACGCAAAGGTTGGGCCATGGAACAGCTCTGCGAGCCACTGCCGGTGATCGAGCTGCACCAGGGGGACGATGGACGGGTGGCGGAACGTGGCGTACGCCTCCGTTGCGCAGCGGGCGAGCGTCGCGTCGTCGATCTCGTCGCCGACGAAGCACGAGGCGACCGCCGTTGCGGCGTCGGCGTACGTGACGCAACGCGTGAGGTCCGGCAGCGCCGGCCATGTCTCGGGGACGTAGAGGCCACCGTCGCTGGCGAGGCCGGCGAGCAGCGCGTCACCGAACCCGAGCGCCGGCGCACGACCCCGCGTGGAGACGTAGCGCATCAGTGGGCGGCGATCACTCGCCGAGGACGCGCAGGATCCCGCCGGCGGTGCGGACGTGGGGAAGCTCGCGCAGCTCACGCAGCGTCGACTGCACCGACGACTCCTTGGCGTCGTGCGTGATGAACACGAGTCGGGCGTTGGAGGCGAGTCCCTCCTGTTCGGCGGCGCGGATGCTCACGTCGTGGCGGGCGAACACGCCCGTCACGTCGTGCAGCACTCCGGGCTGGTCGTCGACGTCGAGGCTGATGAGGTACTCCGATGTCGCCTCGTCGATGGGACGCAGGCGCGGCCGGGCGAACTCGCCGATCGTGCCGTGCGAGTCCTTCGACAGGTTCACTGCGGCGTCGATGACGTCGCCGAGCACGGCGCTCGCGCTCGGCATGCCGCCGGCGCCGCGCCCGTAGAACATGAGCGAGCCGACCGCCTCGCCCTCGACGAACACGGCGTTGTAGCTCTCGCGCACGCTCGCCAGCGGGTGTGCGACGGGCACCATCGCGGGATGGACGCGCACGGAGATCTCGCCGCTCGACCGGTCACGCTCGATGATCGCGACGAGCTTGATGACGTAGCCGAGCCGCTTGGCGACGGCGATGTCGCCGCCGGTGATCTTCGAGATGCCTTCGTGGTAGACGTCGCCGGCGACGACGCGTGAGCCGAACGCCATGGTGGCGATGATGGCCGCCTTCGCCGCGGCGTCGTACCCCTCCACGTCGGCGGTGGGGTCGCGCTCGGCGTAGCCGAGCTGCTGCGCCTTGGCCAGCGCCTCGCCGTAGCTGACGCCGTCCTCACTCATCTTCGTCAGGATGTAGTTGGTGGTGCCGTTGACGATGCCGACGACACGGCGCACCTCCTCCCCGCGCAGGCTCTCGCGCAGTGGACGGATGAGCGGGATGCCGCCGCCGACGGCGGCTTCGAACAGCAGGTCGACACCGTGCTGATCGGCCATCTCGTACAGCTCCACGCCGACGTTGGCGAGCAGCTCCTTGTTCGCAGTGACGACGGGCTTGCCCGCCTTGAGCGACGTGGCGATGAGCTCACGTGCCGGCTCGATGCCACCGATCATCTCGACGACGAGGTCGATGTCGGGATCGACGACGATGTCGTAGGCGTCGCTCGTGAGCATCGCCGGATCGATCTCTGCGTCACGACTGAGTGACACGTTGCGCACGGCGATGCGGCGCACCTCGAGACGGACTCCGGTGCGCTGCTCGATCTCGTCGGCGCGCTGCGTCACGAGCGTCACGAACGCGCCACCGACGTTGCCGCATCCGAGGACCCCGACCCGTACGACCTTGGCGGCACTCACGCGGGGTGAATCTACCGTCAGCGCCAGCGCACGAGGTCGTGGTGGCGGTCGATCGCTTCGACGAGGCGATCGAATCGCTGACGGTCGAGGATCGCTCCTTCGCGGCGTACGGCGCCGGGATCGATGTCCAGCAGGCGGTCGATCTTCGCGTAGCTCGGACGGTCACGCGAGTCCCAGGCGCCGCTGCCCACCTCGACACGGTCGTCGCGCCCGTCTCGCTTCGAGGTCAGCGCAACGCCGGCGAGGGCGTCGCCGTGGCGGCCGATCACGACGACCGGTCGGTCCTTGCCCTGGTGCGGGTCCTCCTCGTACGGCACCCACGCCCAGACGACCTCGCCCGGGTCCGGGTCGCCGTCGAGGTTCGGTGTGTACTCGACGTGCACGCCATCGTCGACGTGGCGAACCGGAGGAGTCGCCTCGTGTCGGGTGTCGCCGCGAGCGAGGCCGCCCTTCGAGCGGCGAACCGTGCCGACGACGCGCCGTACCACGTCGGTGAGCGCCGACAGCCGATCTCGCATGCGCTCCGACCGTACCGCCCGTCGAGCGGAGTGTGTCAGCCGAGTTCAGCCGGTTCCGTCAGGTGTTCGACGATGGCTTGCACGGCTACTCCGAACAACGTCCAGTCCGCGCCGATGCCATCGCCGAGGTCGACTCGGTCGACGTGCACGTGCTCGCGACCGACGTCCTGCACAGCGAAACCGTCAGCGAGCGCAGCCAGCGCGACGGCGAGGTGCTCGGCCGTGAACGGTGGCTTGGGACGGCGGCCGGACACCTCGAGCAACGCCTCGTAGAGCTGCCGGTGCTCCTCCAGCCCGTGATCGACCCGCTCCCTCGCCGCAGCGACGACATGGGGCGAGTACGCGGCACTCGCGCGGAGCGCGAGCGTGACGAAGTAGTCGGTCTCGTTCGGGAGGCGTGCGAGGTTCGCCGCCGCGCCGACCCTGATGACCTCGAGCAGCGGGGCGTCGTCATCGACGAGGTAACGAATGCTCTCGATCACGTCGGCGAACGACGAGCGATCTCGCCACTCGAGCACGGCGACAGCGAGATCCCGGTGGAAGTCCTCCTGGGTGTCCCAGTGGCGATACGCGGCCCCGGTGGTGTAGCCAGCGCGGCGGGCTGCCGTCGCGAGCTTCACGTGGGTCACGCCGGAGACCAGACCGCGCTCGTGCACGAGCGACACGGCCACATCGAGGATCGACTGCCGGGCGGATCGGTCCATCCCAGGGAGCTACTGCCTCGCGGGCAGCGATGTCAAGGCGGCGCACACCGGATGTCGTTCAGATGATCGGCCGCCTGTCAAGGTGTCGCGACAAGCACTACCCGATCGACCGATCGGCTTGATCATTCGGATCGGCACTGTCACGTTGCTCGTAGGGGTCGCACCTGCGCTTCCGCCCGCCACCCGAACCCATCGCACTCGAGCGAGGGAGAGGAGTCACCGTGAACATCTTTCGACGCTCACACCCACGCCGCGTGCTGGCGTTGGCCCTGAGCATCGCCACCGCCTCGTCGCTGCTGGTCGCCGCGCCGGCGACCGCGAGCACGACCGAGGACGCCGCCACGGATGCGAGCGCCCAGGAGGCGGCTCGCGGTCGCGTGAGTTACAAGACCTGGATCAGGCGGATGAACAACAAGGCCGACATGAGCGGCAGCGACTTCATCAGGACGTACAGCACGCCGCAGCACTTCGACTGGTCGAGCGACGATTGCAGCGTCCCCGGCCCGATCGAGAGCCGGTTCGGCTTCACGTGGGCGTGTCGCCGCCACGACTTCGGCTACCGCAACCTCAAGCGCGCCCAGGCGCGCTACGGCGTCAACGCCTGGCGCTGGCACAACAAGGCCGTCGCCGACTGGCAGTTCCTCGAGGACGCGCTGCTCCACTGCCGCCTCAACTGGAGCGGTTCGGAGCGTGACAGCTGCTACAGCCACGCCCGCACCTACTACTCGTTCGTCTCCACGTTCGGCGACTTCGACAGCACGTTCAACGAGCCCCGGTTCACGTACCTCCGATGAGCACCCGGACCACGACCACCACCCTTACCCGAGCGGCGTGCGCGATCGCGGTCGCCGGCGCGCTTGTTGCATCTGCCGGCAACTCCGGCGCCGTCGCGGCGGCATCCGATCCGACATCGGCACGAACACGGCCGACGGCCTGGTACTGGAACAACAACGACGACCGTGACGCACGAGGACGCTTCAAGCACTACGGCGACACGTTCCAGCTGTGCAGCTGGACGGACAACGACATCTACATCGACTACGACGAGTACATCAACGGCGAGAACATCAAGCGCTTCGAGATCGAAGCCGATCTCGGTCGCGGCGAGTGCCGCTCCTTCACCGACAACATGAAGGAAGGCATCTGGATGGCGTTCAAGGTCTGCCAGCAATGGCGCTTCGCCGGCGACGACTGCAGCGATTGGGTACGCGTCAAGGTCATGTGACGTGACACTGAGCCACTCGCACCAGCTTGCCATCGGGATCAGCCGACGTCGGTGGCGAGGAGATCGTCGATCGTCTCGCGGCGCACGACGAGACGTGCCTCGCCATCGGCGACGAACACGACCGGCGGCCGGGCGAGCTCGTTGTAGTTGGATCCCATTGAGTGCCCGTAGGCGCCGGTCACCGGGGTCGCGAGCAGATCGCCGACCACGGCGTCTGCCGGGAGCCTGGCGTCGCTGACGAGGACGTCGCCGCTCTCGCAGTGCTTGCCGACGACGCGAGCCGCCATCGACCGCTCAGCGTTCGTCGCTCGCGGCAGGAACGCTTCGTAGCCGCTGCCGTAGAGGACCGGCCGCGGGTTGTCGCTCATCCCGCCGTCGACGGCGACATACGTGCGCACCCCGGCGATGGGCTTGATCGTCCCGATCGTGTACACGGTGATCGCAGCGGCCGCAACGATCGACCGACCAGGCTCGACGGCCACGCGTGAGGTGACGCCGGCCGACCGGCAGGCGCCGAGGACGACGTCGGCCCACTGTGTGATCGTGGCCGATCGCTCGCCGGCGACGTAGGGGACGCCGAGTCCGCCGCCGAGCACGAGCTGTCGCAGGTCGAACGGTGCTGCGAACGCGGCCATCACCTCGGCCGCCCGCCCGAAGCTGTCGGCGCCGAACACGTTCGAGCCGATGTGGGCGTGCACGCCGACGAGGTTGACCGAGTCGCTCGCGCCGGCTCGGCGAACGGCGCGCTCGGCGTCGCCGTTGGCCAGGTTGAAGCCGAACTTGGAGTCGTCCTGGCCCGTCGCGACGTAGTGGTGGGTGTGGGCGTGGACGCCGGGCGTCACGCGGACGAGAACGTCGGGGACGCAGCCGCCGGTGCGGTGGAGCGCGTCGAGGCGATCGAGCTCGTCGAAGGAGTCGACGACGATGGCCCCCACCCCGACGTCGATCCCTGCGGTCAGCTCGGCGACGCTCTTGTTGTTGCCGTGGAGCACGCATGCCGAGCCGGGGACCCCCGCCGCGAGCGCGACGGCGAGCTCGCCACCTGACGCCACGTCGAGCAACATCGCCTCCTCGTGTGCGAGGCGTGCCATCGCCCGGCAGAGAAACGCCTTCGTGGCGTAGACGGCGTTGCCCGCCCCGAACGCCGTCACGGCCTCGCGGCAGCGAGCGCGCAGGTGCGCCTCGTCGTACACGAACAGCGGAGTGCCGTACGTCTCGGCGAGCGACGCGATGGAGCAACCTCCGATTGACAGTGCGCCGGCGTCGTCGACGGCGGCGGTGTCGGGCAGCAGCGTCAGGTCGAGGGCGCTCATTGGTCGGTCGGCGTCGCCGATCGCCCCATCACATCTGCTCGGGTGCGTCGATGCCGAGGAGGCCGAGTCCGTGGCCGAGCACGGAGGCGGTGGCGTCGCAGAGCACGAGCCTCGACTGGCGGGTGGCGTCGTCGTCTGCGCGCAGCACCGGGCAGTGCTCGTAGAACGTCGTGAACTGTGACGCCAGGTCGTACAGGTAGGTGCACAACTTGTGCGGGCTCAGCGTGTCGAGGGTGTCCCACACGGCGGCGTCGTAGCTGAGGATCGCCAGCGCCAACGCCCGCTCGTGTTCGGAAGCGAGGGCCGTCGCGCTCCCTCGCACCGATGCCCGCTCGACCTCGGCGCGGCGGAAGATCGAGCAGATCCTGGCGTGGGCGTACTGCAGGTAGGGCGCCGTGTTGCCGTCGAACGAGAGCATCCTGTCCCAGTCGAAGACCGAGTCGCGCATGCGGTCGGTCGAGAGCTGCGCGTACTTGACCGCGCCGATACCGATCGCCCGAGCGACGTGGCCCTTGACGCCGTCGGGAAGGTCGGCGTGTTTCTCGCCGACTGCTGCCCTCGCCCGTTCCACGGCCTCGTCGAGGAGGTCGATGAACTTCACCGACTCGCCGCTGCGGCTGCGAAACATCTTGCGGTCGGCGCCGAGCACGTTGCCAAAGGCGACGTGCACTGCCGGGTCGTGGCCTGCGTCGTGCTCGGCGGGCAGCCAACCGGCCATGCGGGCGACGGCGAAGACCATCTGGAAGTGCTGCGCCTGCGGCGCGCCGACGACGTAGAGCATGCGATTGGCGCCGACGCGCTCGACACGGTCGATGACGCAGGCGAGGTCGCTCGTGGCGTAGTTGAACCCGCCGCTGCGCGACTTGATGATCAGCGGCAACGGTTCGCCCTCACGGTTCGTGAACCCGGGCGGGAAGACGACGAGCGCGCCGTCACTCTCGGTGAGCAGTCCGGCGGCCTCGAGCCGGGTGAGGACGTCGGGCACCATCGGCTGGTAGCGGCTCTCGCCGGCGAGGTCGTCGTCGGTGAGCAGCACGCCGAGAAGGTCGTAGACGCGGTTGAAGTGCTCCGTCGAGACGTCGACGAGCGACGTCCACAATGCTGTCGTCTCGGGATCACCTGACTGCAGCAGCACCACGCGACGCCGGGAGCGTTCGAGGAACTCCGGATCCTGCTCGAGCTTGACGTTGGCCTCCTTGTAGAAGGCGTCGAGGTCGCCGACCGAGAGGTGCGTACCCGGTTCGGCGCCGAGATCCACGAGGTGCTCGATCAGCATCCCGTACTGGCGGCCCCAGTCGCCGATGTGGTTCTCGCGGATCACCTTGTGCCCGACGAACGTGTGGATCCGCACGAGCGAGTCGCCGATGACGGTCGAGGGCAGATGACCGACGTGCATCTCCTTGGCGACGTTCGGTGCCGAGTAGTCGATGACGACGATCTCGGGTCGCTCTGCGCGGTGGACACCGAGGCGGTCGTCGTCGACCACCGCCGACAGTTCGGCGGCGATGAAGTCGTCGTCGAACGTGATGTTGATGAAACCCGGGCCGGCGATCTCGGCCCCGGCGATGCCCACCAGTGGGCGCTTGTCGAGCACCCTCTGGGCGATGTCTCTCGGGTTCGCACCGAGCGCCTTCGCCAGCGGCAGCGCCCCGTTTACCTGGGCGTCGGCACGGTTGGACGGGCGGACGACCGGGTCCGCAACTGCCGCCCGAACCTCGGCGTCGACGCCGTCGGCGAGGTCCGCGAACAGGGGCGCGAGCCGGGAGGCGACGGTGGCGAGGGGGTCGGTCACGGCTCCCCATTGTGGCGCATCGCCGCAGGAATCACCGCTAGCCTTTGCCGGCCCGCCCTCGTAGCTCAGGGGATAGAGCATCGGCCTCCGGAGCCGTGTGCGCAGGTTCGAATCCTGCCGAGGGCGCACCTGGAACGGGACCAGGATCCGCTCGGGCACGAGCGTAGAGACCTGTTTCGGAATCCTGAGGACGGGAACGAGTTCGACGTCCGCTCGTCCCACCGCCGTGTCCGCTACCGCACGACTCAATCTCACTTCACGTCGAGCCGTCGCCCGCTCGGTCGTTGAGTACCCTCGATCCAACAGTGCGTCTTGACCTTCCGATCTGCCGAACATGTGGAGTGCAGTACGGCGCTGCGCGTGACGATTGTCCGATCTGCGAGGACGAGCGTCAGTACGTCGGCTGGGACGGCCAGCAATGGACCACGCTCGACGAGCTGCAAGTCGGCCGTCGCGGGGTGATCAGCGACGAAGGTCCCGGGATCGTCGGCATCGGCGCCGATCCACCGACGGCGATCGGGCAGCGCGCGCTGCTGGTCCGAACTGCAACCGGCAACGTGCTCTGGGACATGATCACCTACCTCGACGACGACCTTGTCGGACGAATCGGCGAGCTGGGCGGGGTCGACGCCATCGCCATCAGCCATCCCCACTTCTACGGATCGATGATCGAGTGGGCGCATGCCTTCGATGCGCCCGTCTACATCCACGTCGCAGACCGGGACTGGGTGGCCCGACACGACGATGCGATCGTGTACTGGGACGGGGAGACAACGGAGATCGGTGACGGACTGACGCTGATCAACGCTGGGGTGCACTTCGCCGGCGGCCAGGTACTCCACTGGCGTGACGGCGAGCCCCGATCCGACGGAGAGCGCGGCGGCGCGCTGCTCTCGGGCGACATCTTCACGGTCGTCCAGGACCGTCGGTACGTCAGCTTCATGTACAGCTACCCGAACCACATCCCCGAACGGCCTCGTGTCGTCCGGCGGGCACT
>JACDGA010000222.1 GCA_013815505.1 Acidimicrobiia bacterium | reverse complement strand
CGGGGCAGACATCGGAGAACTCGGTGAGGAGGCCCTCGCCGATGCGCTTGCGCGTCATCTCGACGAGACCCAGCTCGGAGATGTCGAACACCTGCGTTCTCGTCTTGTCGCGGGCCAGCGAACTGCGGAACGTGTCGATCACCGCCTGGCGGTTGTCGCGTCGCTCCATGTCGATGAAGTCGATGACGATGATGCCGCCGATGTCGCGCAGCCGCAGCTGCTTGGCGACCTCCTCCGCCGCTTCCTTGTTGTTGTGGAAGACGGTCTCCTCGAGGCTCGAGCGACCGACGTTCTTGCCCGTGTTCACGTCGATCACGGTGAGCGCCTCGGTGTGCTCGATGATCAACGAGCCCCCAGAAGGCAGCCAGACCTTGCGGTCAAGCGCCTTGTGCACCTGCTCGTGGACGTGCTGGTTCTCGAACAGTGACAGTCCCTCGGCGGCCTGGTCGTAGTACTCGATGCGATCGGCCAGCTCGGGGCTGAACGCGGCGACGTAGTCGCGCACCTCGCGGAACAGCTCCTCGTCGTCGATGAGCACGCCGCGGTAGTCGGCGTTGAACTCCTCGCGGATCCGGCGGACCGCCAGCTCCGGCTCACGGTGCAGCAGCGTCGGACCTTTGGCCCTCTTCGCCCGCTCGGCGATCGACTCCCACTGCCCCAGCAGCATCTGCATGTCGGCGCGCAGCTCTTCCTCGGTGGCGTGCTCGGCGGCGGTGCGCACGATGAGGCCGTGCTGCGCCGGCTTCACGCGATCGAGGATCGTACGGAGCCGCTTTCGCGTGTCGTCGGGGAGACGCTTCGAGATGCCGAACGTGCGCGAGTTGGGGATCAGCACGACGAAGCGCCCGGGCAGCGACACCTCCTGGGTGAGTCGCGCCCCCTTCGCCCCGATGGGGTTCTTCGTGACCTGGCAGACGATGAGCTGGCGGGCACGCAGGATGTCCTCGATGCGTGCCGAATCGGAACGCTCCTCGATGTCCTCGGCATCGAACTGCACGTCGCCGCGATAGAGGACGGCGTTCTTCGGAGTGGCGATGTCAACGAACGCCGCCTCCATGCCCGGCAGCACGTTCTGGACCCGTCCGACGTAGATGTTGCCGTGGATCTGGCTGATGTCGTCGGCGGGACGGCTGACGAAGTGCTCGATGAGGCTGCGACCCTCGAGCACGCCGACCTGCGCCATGCCCGGCCGCACCTGGACACACATCAAGAAGCGGCCGATCGGACGCCCCTTGCGCTCGCGGCCCTTGCGCTGCTCGGCCGACTCGGCGCTCAGCGTCGCCGGGTCGCGGTCGGTGCGGCGCTGTCGTGGGGACTTCGCGCGACGGCCTCGCGCGCCCTTCGCCCGATCGCTCTGGCGGTCACCACGCTGGTCGGGCTTCGTCGACGTGGAAGCGCGCTCGCTGCGATGATCGCCGTCGTTGCCGGAGTCGCCGTCGGTCGCAGGCTTGGGCGCTGGCATCGTGTCGCCGATTCGCGGCTTGCGCACCGTGGCGCGGTCCCCCGCTGCCGCCGACGGGCGGCCCTCGGAGATCCGCTCGGGCAGCTCCACGTCGCTGCGGTCGTTCTGGGGTGACGACGTGGTCGTCGCCGTTCCCGATGCGTCAGCGGAGCCCGTGGTGCCCTTGCGGCGGCGCTGGCCGCCTCGGTTGCCGCGCCGCCTGCGGCGTGGTGCGCCGCCGCCCGGATCATCGTCGCGATTCGTCGCGGTGTCGCCATTGTCGCTGGCGCTGGCGCTTGGTTCGTTGGTCATGTGACTCGTCCTTCCTCATGCGCTCACCGGAGTGAGCGCTGGCACGACGGTGGGCAGCGAGATGACCTCGCGCCGGACCGTGTCGTGCTCGATCCATTGATGTGTTCTGAGCGCCCGTACGGCAGCGAACGGTTCGCTGCTCGGGTCGCAGTGCGGATACGCGAGCTCGGCGAGCTCGGCGGGTCGCAGCGCTCGCCCGACCGTGGCCAGGTCGGCCACCAGCCGGTCACCGTCGCTGCGGAGGTCGATGACGGCAGGGCGCACGTCGTCGCGGGCACGCACGCCCTTGCGCACGCGGTCGATGGGCAGCGTCGAGGCTGCGAGGAGCCGTTCCGCCGCCTGCGCGTGGTGCTCGGCCGTGAGCCACGCTGCGAACAGCTCCCAGGTGACCGACGTCACGTCGTCCTGCAGCGACACGGTGCGTCCGACGAGCGTCCGCGCGGCGACGACGTCGAATCCGTCGGGTAGCGCGGCTGCGAGCTGCGCCGGCAGGGCCTCGACGTCAACGGCGTCGGTGAGCTCGACGTCGAGGTACTCGGCGAGCGACTCGCCACCGGTGGGCAGGGCGAGGCCGAAGCTGATCTTGGGGCGTGGCGTGTAGCCCTGCGTCGAGGCAACCGGGAGTCCGGTCTTGCGCAGGGCGCGTTCCCACAGGCGGGCGGCATCACGATGGCTCGTGAATCGCACCTTTCCCAGCTTCGTGTAGCGAAGCCTGACGCGCGTCGTCACCTCATCCACCGACAGGCACCTCGGGGCGTGCGGAGTCGCGTCGCACCGACAGCTCGACGGGGATGAGGTCGCCGACGGCGAGGTCCTGGCCGGTCCCCTGGCTGCCACCGGCGGGCGCCGACGACGAGGCAACGACGTGCTCGATGCCGTAGCCCGTGCAGACGCCGCAGTCGTAGCACGGCGTCCAGCGGCAGTCCTCGAGCCCGTGGCCGTCGAGCGCGTCGCGCCAGTCGTCCCAGAGGAAGTCCTTGTGCAGGCCGGCGGTGAGGTGGTCCCACGGCAGCACCTCGTCGCGCTCGCGGTGGCGCTCGACGTACCACTCGACCGACAGGCCCTCCGCCTCCATCGCCGCCGTCCACTTGTCGAGCGAGAAGTGCTCGCCCCACTCCTGGAACGTGCCGCCCTCGCGCCACACCCGCTCGATGACGCGCCCGATGCGACGGTCGCCCCTGCTGGCGATGCCCTCGGCGAGGGTTGCTGCCGGGTCGTGCCACTTGAGCTGCACGCCGCGTGAGCGCTTCGTGTCGTCGCGCAGCAAGAAGATCTTGCGGCGCAGCTCGTCGATGGAGTTCTGCCCGAACCATTGGAACGGCGTGTGCGGCTTCGGGACGAAGCCACCGAGGCTGACGGTGACGCTCGCCCGGCCGGTGTAACGCTTGCCTATCTCGACGCAGTTGCGCGCCAGCTCGGCGATGCCGAGCGTGTCCTCGTCGGTCTCGGTGGGCAAGCCGGTGAGGAAGTAGAGCTTGAGCCGCGTCCAGCCGCTGGCGAACGCCGAGTCGGCGGCCCCGTACAGGTCGGGTTCGGTGATCAGCTTGTTGATCACCTGACGCAGACGGAACGAACCGGCCTCCGGCGCGAATGTCAGACCGCTGCGGCGTCCTGCGGCGACCTGGCCGGCGAGGCCGACGGTGAAGGCGTCGACGCGCAGCGACGGCAGGTTGACCGTGGTGGCCCCGCACCCGGTGGCGTCGCGCTGGATGCCATCGATGACCCCGCCGATGTCGCTGAAGTCGGCCGTCGACAGCGACGTCAGGCTCACCTCGTCGTACCCGGTGCGGGCGAGTCCGTCGGCGATCATCGTGCGCACCTGGTCGGGTGGCCGCTCACGAACGGGACGGGTGATCATCCCTGCCTGGCAGAAGCGGCAGCCCCTGGTGCAGCCGCGGAAGATCTCGACGCTCAGCCGGTCGTGCACGACCTCGGTCAACGGGGCGAGAGGACGCTTCGGGTAAGGCCACTCGCCGAGGTCGGCAACCGTGCGCTTGTCGACCGTGACCGGGACGTCGCCGAAGCGTGGCGTGACCGCGACGAGACGGGGGCCGTTATAGGTGACGTCGTACAGCGACGGCACGTAGACGCCGTCAATGGTGGCAAGCGCCCGCAACGCGTCCTCGCGTGACTGCGAGCCGCGCTGCTTCCAGTGGTGGAGCACCTCGGTGATGTCGCCGATCACCTCTTCGCCGTCGCCCAGCACTGCGGCGTCGACGTAGTCGGCGAGCGGCTCGG
>JACDGA010000221.1 GCA_013815505.1 Acidimicrobiia bacterium | reverse complement strand
CCGTCAGCCTTGGCTGCGCCCAGCCTGTCGAAAGCGTCAGCCGCTTGGTCGAAGCTCTCGATGGTCGACGGATCGACTCCCGTACCGAGGAGAATCAGGCCGACCGTGTCACGCATCTCGGTGAGCATCCCGATCTTGCCCTTGAACGCAGGGTCGAACAGATCCTCGACGCTCTTCAGTTCTCTGCCGGTGGCGTCGAGGTTGTAGGCGATGCCGGTGATCCCGGTCTGCCACGGCAGCGAGTACTCGCCCGTGGGGTCCCACGACGGCTTGACCAGATCAGATCGGAGGTTCTTGGCGTTGGGAACCTGGTCGAGCGGGAGCTTGTCGACCCAGCCGAGCGTGATCAGCCGTCCGGCGAGCCATGAGGTCGGGGCGATGATGTCGGGCTCGATCTTCTTGCCGGCGCCGAGGAGCGGCTGGATCAGGGCGAAGTACTCGTTGTTGTCGTTGAAAGCGTCGGTGTACTTCACCCGGACGCCTGTCGCTTCCATGAAGCGATCGACCGTGCCCGTCATTCCGTCCTCGGTCGGATCGATGTACTCCGGCCAGTTCTCGAAGAACAGCCTGTCGCCGCCCTTGCCGCTCGTCCCCGCCGAGGTTGTCTCGCTCGCGTCTGCCGACGTGCCGCTGCCGGAGCCGGGCGTCGTACCGCCGGCCGTGCTGTCCGCAGCGTCATCATCGCCCCCGCACGCAGCAAGGATCGTGGGCAACGCCACGCCAGCGGCGCTCATCACGCCGCTACGAATGATGAATTGGCGCCTGGTGAATGCTGTCATCGCTCCCCCGTTCTCAAAGGTCACTGTGTTGGTGAGCGGTCGTCACAGCGCCGCCTCCACCTGGTCGATGTCAGTGGAGTTGGCGCCTGGGCGGACCGGCCGTCCGGCGAGAAGGTACACCGCTCCCGGATTCCAACAAACATAGACCGGCGAGCCTGGACGCAGGAACGGGAGGTCATCGTCGGGGTCGACGAGCGTGACCACCTCGGTACCGTCGGCAAGGACGAGCTGGATACGGACCACCGCCCCCTGGAAGATGACGTCCCGGACGGTGCCCTCGAGACTCCGCCCGTCGCCGCCGTCGGCTGATGTCACTCGCAGACGTTCGGGCCGGATCATGATGGATGCCGGGGCGCCGACAACGGGAGGATGAACACCGCAAGCGCGCACTGTGACGCCGCATTCGAGGTCGACGACCGTGTCGTCACCGTCGTGCCCGGAGACGGTCCCGGGCAGCAGGTTCGCGGAGCCGATGAACCCGGCTACGAACAATGATGCCGGGCGGTGGTAGATCTCCTCCGGGGTGCCGATCTGCTCGACGACGCCCTCGGACATCACGGCGATGCGGTCGCTCATCGTCAGCGCCTCGCCCTGATCATGTGTGACGAACACGAAGGTGATGCCGACCTCACGCTGGATGCGCTTGAGCTCGAGCTGCATCGCCTCGCGCAGCTTCAGGTCGAGGGCAGCCAACGGTTCGTCGAGCAGGAGCGCGCTCGGGAGATTGACGAGCGCCCTCGCGAGGGCGACTCGCTGCTGCTGACCGCCCGACAGCTGCGGTGGCCGTCGGTTGGCGAACTCGGCAAGCCGGACGACCTCGAGCATCTCCGTCGAGCGGCGACGCACGTCGACCTTGTCGACCTTCTTCGCGCGCAACCCGAAGGCGACGTTCTCGAAGACGCTCATGTGCGGGAACAGCGCGTACTGCTGGAACACCGTGTTGACGTTGCGGCGATGCGGTGGCGTACCCGACACGTCCTCGTCTTCGAGCAGGACCTGGCCGGACGTCGGTTGCTCGAATCCGGCGATCATCTTCAGCAGCGTCGTCTTGCCGCACCCCGACGGCCCGAGCAGCGAGAAGAACTCGCCGCGGCGGATCGACAGCTCCACACGATCGACGGCGACGAAGTCACCGAACTCCTTGCGAACCCCGACGAGCTCGATGACGGGACCTGACGCCCCGGCGTCCGCCGCGCCAGCGTCGACGCCGGCCTGCTCATCGACCTCGGTCACGATGGCCCTCCTCCTCGCGTTCGGGGCATCGTAGGCGCGGTGCCGGCGCCGGAGCGTCCTCAGCGACCGAGGTCGTCGAGCCGGGCCCGCACGTCGACGAAGTCGGGATCGTGCTCGGCCACCTTGGCGAAGAATCTCGCCGCCTGGATCGGATCGCCGGCGCGATCGTGCAGGTCGCCGACGACGTACCACTGGCGGAGGTGGTGGTCTCGCACCTTGCCCTTGACACGCGGCGACGTCGACATGATGCGCAGCGCCTCGGCGAGATCGTCGCGGTCGGCGGCAGCGCTCGCTGCCACGATGCGCCCCTCGGCCATCGTCTCCTGCGCCGGCGACTCCTCGCGGATCGCGGTCCACAACTCCTCGACTCGAGCCCATCGCTTGCGCGCCCGGTAGGCGTCCGCCAGCACGGGGAGGTCGGTGGCGGAATGCTCGAGCGCTTCGGCCGCCTCGAGCTGCTCGCATGCCTCCGGCCAGCGCCCGAGTCGGTACGCAGCCAGTCCGGCGATCCGGTGCACGGCGGCGATGTCGTCGAGCTCGTCGAGCAACGAGCGGGCGATGGTTCGAGCGTCGCTGAAGCGTTCGCGGTCGAGCGCCGACGCCGCCTCTCGAAGCCGCTCGACGAGGCGAGCGCCGCGATGCGGGCCCGCGACCTCGCGAACCTTGGCCTCGACGACTTCGTCGATCGGGGCATTGCGCTCGGGAGGCCGGCTCGCAGGTCGGCCGCCACGGCGCGTCGCTGCCGTCGCCTCGTCGCGAAGCGAACCCTCGTCGTGCCATTGCTCCAACGTCCTCGACTCGATCTTGAGGCGTTCCGCCTCGGGATCACGCTCGGGACGGGGAGGCCGGCGTGCTCGTACCTCCGCTGCGCGCCGCTGTGCCTCGGTCTCGACGGGGCGAGGCGTCGCTCCTGGCCGGCGCGAGCCGCGCTGGCTGTCCGGGCGGCCTCCCGGCCGCCCGCTCGGGCGCGACCCGGGTGCGCTGCGACCAGACGATGCAGGGCGAGCGCCACGGGGACGATCGCCGCCACGCCGATCGTCACGCCGATCTCCACGCCAGTCGTCACGGCGATCGCCACGGTCGTCGTTGTCGCGGCGTGAGCCCGCCGGCCCGCCGGTGCCACCCGATCGAGCGGGTCGGGTCGAACGACCACTGCGGTCGTCGGGCCGGCCGCCACGAGACGGGGGTCGACGCGAGGGCGCACCGCGGTTGTCGCGATCGCCGTCCGGTCGGCGGGGACGACGGGGAGCTGGACGGTCCGCAGGCACGGCGATCCAGGCTACGGCACCCCGGTGCCCGAACCTGGCGAAAACGACGAGAAGGCCACCCCCGAAGTGGAGGTGGCCTTCTCGTGAGAAGATTCGGCGGCGTCCTACTCTCCCAGGGGGTCTACCCCCAAGTACCATCGGCGCTGACAGGCTTAACTGCCGTGTTCGGGATGGGAACGGGTGTGACCCTGTCGCTATGGCCACCGAAATCGGTTGTCAACGAGTCGACCTCGAAGACTGTAGAGCAAGCACGAGCGGTTCAATCCAAGCCCTCGGCCGATTAGTACCAGTCGGCTCAACACGTTGCCGTGCGTACACCTCTGGCCTATCAACGTGATGGTCTCGTCACGGGCCTTACTACGTTAACCGTAAGGGAGCGCTCATCTTGGAACAGGTTTCCCACTTAGATGCTTTCAGCGGTTATCCTTTCCGTAGGTGGCTAATCTGCAATGCCCTTGGCAGGACAACAGACACACCAGAGCTACGTCCGTCCCGGTCCTCTCGTACTAGGGACAGCCTTCCTCAACACTCCTTCGGCTGCGGAGGATAGGGACCGAACTGTCTCACGACGTTCTGAACCCAGCTCGCGTACCGCTTTAATGGGCGAACAGCCCAACCCTTGGGACGTGCTTCAGCCCCAGGATGCGATGAGCCGACATCGAGGTGCCAAACCTTCCCGTCGATATGGACTCTTGGGGAAGATTAGCCTGTTATCCCCGGGGTACCTT
>JACDGA010000220.1 GCA_013815505.1 Acidimicrobiia bacterium | reverse complement strand
GAACTCGCGCTCCTTGTGCTGGGCGTGGTCGAGGCGGCGGACGATCTCGCCGCGCAGCTGTTCGGGTTGCACGATTGCGTCGATGACGAGCTCGGAGGCGAGGCGGAGGATGTCGACGTCGGTCTCGAAGATCTCGCGCTGCTCGGCGACGAACCGCTCGCGCTCGTCGACGTCGTCGATGGCGGCGATCTTGTTGGCGAACACCGCGTTGACAGCCGCCTCCGGCCCCATCACGGCGATCTTCGCCGTCGAGAGCGCGATCGTGGCGTCGGTGCCGAACGCCGGCCCCGACATCGCGTAGAGCCCGGCCCCGTACGCCTTGCGCAGGATCACCGACACCTTCGGCACGGTTGCCTCCGCCACGGCGGTGATCATCTTGGCTCCGTGGCGGATGATGCCGGCCTTCTCGACGACCGTGCCGATCATGAACCCTGGGACGTCGGCGAGGAATACGAGCGGGATGTTGAAGGCGTCGCAGCACCAGATGAACCTCGCCGCCTTGTCGGCGGAATCGACGAACAGCACTCCCCCGAGATGGGCGGAGTTGTTGGCGACGATGCCGACGGGCTGACCGTCGAGGCGGGCGAGGCCGACGATCACCTCCTTTGCGAACGCCGGCTTGACCTCGAAGAAGCTCTCCACGTCGGCGAGCTTGTCGATGACGTCGTGCATGTCGAATGGCACGCTCTCGTCCTCGGGGATGTCGCCGGCGGTCAACACGTCGGTGGGCGGTTCTGCCTCGTAGCGCGGCGGCTGTTGCTCCCACGACCGCGGGAAGTACGAGAGGTACGCCCGGGCCTGGTCGAGCGCGTCCTCGTCGTCGGCGGCGAGGTTGTCGGCGCAACCCGAGACGCTGGTGTGCATGCGTGCTCCGCCCATGTCCTCGAGCGTCGTGATCTCGCCGACCACCATCTCCGCCATGCGCGGCGAGCCGAGGTACATCGATGCGTTGCCGTCGACCATGAACACGACGTCGCAGAACGACGGTATGTATGCCCCTCCTGCTGCCGACGGTCCGAAGAGGCAGCAGATCTGCGGCACCCGCCCCGACAACCTGATCTGGTTGTAGAAGATGCGCCCGGCGCCGCGGCGACCGGGGAACAGCTGCACCTGGTCGGTGATCCGTGCACCTGCGGAGTCGACGAGCCAGATGATCGGCACGTTCTCGTTGAGCGCCGTCTCGGTGGCCCGGATCATCTTCTCGACGGTGCGTGCGCCCCAGGAACCCGCCTTGACCATCGGGTCGTTGGCGACGACGACGACGGGCGTGCCGTCGACGGCGCCTCGGCCGGTGACGACGCCATCGGCCGGCAACCGCTGCGCCATGGCGTTGGCGAGCAGCGCGTCCTCGACGAACGATCCCTCGTCGAGCAACAGATCGATGCGCTCGCGGGCGGTGAGCTTGTGCTGCCCGCGGATCTTGGCGAGTTGGTTCTCGTCGGGCGTCAGCGCCCGTCCCACCGCCTCGACGATCTTCTCGTTGCTCATCCGCTCCCGATGCTAAGCGAGCAGCGACACCACCCCGCCGCCCGCGCGCGCGACGAAAGCCGTGACACCGACGCACGGTGGCGGGTGCGGTCGTCAGTCGACGGTCGCTGTCGGCGTCGAGGGCGCGCACGGTCATGCGGTCGCCGAGCTGGGTTGGTCCTGGCAGCCCGCACGGAGGTGAGGCCTGGTATCACGGGTGCGAACCCAACCGGGTTGCGCGATGGCGGGTGTCGGAAGGACATGGAGACGATGACGACCGTCGACGAGTTGTTCGACGTCCACTACGCGCGCCTCGTGCGTTCGCTGGCGGTCGCGTTCGATCCCGAGGCGGCTGCTGACGCCGTCCAGGAGGCGTTCATCGCCGCCGACCGACAGTGGGAGCGACTCGCGTCGTACGACGATGCGGCGGCGTGGGTGCGGCGTGTGGCGATCAATCGCCTGCTCAACGAGCGTCGCGACCGGCGCCGACGTGACGAGATCCTGGCGACGATGCGGGTCGTCGCCGACGGCGACCTCACGGCCGAACTCATCGACCTGCGTCGCGCCGTCGCCCGACTTCCACAGCAGATGCGGCTTGCGATCTGCCTGCACTACCTCGCCGACCTCTCCGTCCACGACGTGGCGGCGGCGCTCGGCGTTGCTCCTGGCACGGTGAAGTCGAACCTCCACGACGCACGCATCCGGCTGCGAACGAGACTCGAGGAGACACCCGATGGATGATCAACCCGATCGCCTGCGAGCCGATCTCGACCGGCTCGCTCCACGCGTCGACGAGGCCGCGGCGAAGGCGCTATTCGACCGACGCCGTGCAACTGAGCCTCCACACCGTGGACGCGTGCTTGCCGCGGCAGCAGCCGTGGTGCTCCTTTCTGCCGGCACGGTTGCCGTCGCCCGCATCACCGGCAGCGACACCGATGACAGCGGACCGTCCGTGTCGCCGCCCGTGCGCACCGACGCCCCGCCCGAGTCGCCACCCGGGCGTACCGACGCCGTGCCCGACCCGACGTCGGGCACTACCAGCCCGGCGACCGCGCCGGAGGGACCCGCGGGTCGCGACTTCGAGATCCTCGACGTGCAGGCCGCAGCCGACATTGGTGTGTTGCGTTCGGCGGTTGGGACTCGCGAGCTCCGTGCGATGTGGCGCGACGCGGGACTCGCCGGTGACGTGCCCTCCGTCGACTTCAACCGATGGGTGGTCGTGACGATCGCGATCCCCGACGACGCGTGCCCACCGACGCTCAGCGACTTCGACCTCGGCGCCGACGGTATCCGCACGCCAGTGTTCGTCGAGACCGCATCGAGCTGCAACGAGCCGTTGATCCCGAAGACGTACGTCGTCCTGATCGAGCGAGCCGTGGTGACACCGCGCTTCACCCTGCGGCTGCCCGGCGACGAGCTGCTCGGCTTCGACGAGCAGACGCTCGTGATCGACGTGCCTCCCACCGATCCGGCGCCACCGACGACGGGAACCGTGCCGCCTCGGCCACCCGATGACGTCGGCACGTTTCCTGCACCGGCACCGGGCGATGCCGAGTCAACCCTCGCACGTGACGGATCGCCGCTCTGGATCGTGCGTCACGACGACGGGACCGCCTCGGCGCTGCCCGCTGTGGTTCCGGTCGGCAACACGTTCGGGAACGAAGGGCTCGCCATCGAAGAGGCCGCCTCGATCGTGCACTGGTCACCGTCGTCGCGCACGTTCCGCGGGTCGATCACCTACGACGAGTACGGACGGGCGCTCAACTCTGGACGCGACGACGACCTCGCCGACTTCACGGCCGTCGTGAACGGCGACACCGTCATCGTTCAGACGTCCGGCGTCGACCGCGTGCCGGGATCACCCGAGACGATCGAGTCGTCACCGTTCTCCGAACCGGTCGGCCCGGCACTCCCCGAAGTCGTCGCACTCCCCGCCGAGCTGACGCCGGGCTGGTCGCAGATCGACGCAACGCTCGTGTCGTCGGATGGCACCTGGACGCTGTGTGAGCTGAGCGACGCAGCGGCGCCCTCCGGGGCCAATCGGTGCCCGCCCGAGGCGCTGGTCGCAGACGGTCTCACCGGCGGCCACGTCGACGGTGTGACCGCCCAGTACTACGGCCCGCTCGTCGTGCACACCACCGCCGACGGCGAGATCGACCTCATCGTCGCGACCCGCGGCTACTCGAGCGGCGTCGACAGTGACACACCACCCGCCGGGACTTTGGCTTCGTAGCACGACCCGAAACGCGCAGCGTCCGGCAGCGTTGATCAGTGGTCGATCAGAGCTGACCGAGCGGGATGGCGATGTCGACGACGTTCGTGGTGAACATGCCGACTCGGTCCGCGCGACCCGTCAGCAGGTCGACCTCGAAGAACCCGGAGCCACGGGTCGTGCTGTAGATGTCGAAGCCGATGTTGCCGGTGTAGTCGCCACCGAGCTTGCCCGTCGCGCTCAGCGAGCCCGAGTTGGCGGGAGCCTGGATGACGACCTGGTCGGCCAACCCGTCGATGTCGAACAGCGTCGTCGCGGTGTTCGGATCGGCGTCGTTG
>JACDGA010000219.1 GCA_013815505.1 Acidimicrobiia bacterium | reverse complement strand
ACATCGGCGCGTGGCGGGAGTACCCGTTGCGCCCCAGGATCGAGGAGCTCACAGGGTTGCCGACGTTCGGCGACCTCGACGCCAAGGCGCTCGCCCTCGCCGAGGGCTGGCTCGGCGCGGCACAGGGTGTCAGCAACTACTGCGCGATGACTGTGTCGACCGGTGTCGGCGGCGGTCTCGTGCTCGACGGCCGGCTGATCGACGGCGCCTCGTCCAACGCCGGACACGTCGGTCACGTGATGGTGGAGCCGCAGGGCCGGCGTTGCCGGTGCGGCGCGAGGGGATGTCTCGAGGCGGAGGCGTCGGGCTCGGCGATCGAGGCGATCACCGGGCGGCCGCCCACCGAGCCGACGTACGAGATCATGGAGCGCACGGGCCGCATGGTCGGGCGTGCATCGGCGTCGATGTGCAACCTGTTCGATCTCGACCTGATCGTGGTCGGCGGATCGGTGGCGTTCGGCTTCGCAGCGACGTTCTTCAACGCCGCCAACCTCGAGCTGCACGCCCGCGCCCGTGCGTCCTACACGCGCCAGGCGCGCGTCGTGACGAGCAAGCTCGGCGACCGCGGCCCACTGATCGGTGCCGCTGCGGTTGGCGTGCGGGGGCTCCGACGACGACCGGTCGCGCGTGTGTCGCGGGGTGATTCCACACCGCCCGGCGTGCGGCGACCGCCGAGGACCGGCGGGCTAGGTTGACGCCGTGACGAAGATCCGCTCGAGGGACGACTCCCGCATCCAGGATCGACGCGGGCAGGGCGGTGGCGGCGGTGGCAGGGGTCTGCCCGGCGGCTTGGGGATCCCGTTGCCGGGCAAGGTGGGCGGCGGCATGGTGGGCATCCTGCTGATGCTCGCGGCAGTGTTCTTGCCGAAGCTCCTCGGTGGTGGGGGCGCGCCGTCGGGCGTCGGACCCGCTGAGACGAGCGACACGAATCCCGCCGGCACATGCGACTCCGAGATCGAACAGGTGCTCTGCGGCGCCACCGACGACGTCGCCGAGTTCTGGATCCGCGATTTCGAGCCGCAGTTCGGCGGCGACCGCGAGTACCTCGACACCGAGACGGTGTTCTTCTCCGGGTTCACCAACACCGGTTGCGGGCAGGCGTCGGCCGAGACGGGGCCGTTCTACTGTCCCAACGACAACCTCGTGTACTTCGACCTCGACTTTCTGCAGACGCTGCAGAACCAGCTCGGCATCGAGGGCGACCTCGGCGTGCAGTACATCGTCGCTCACGAGTACGGGCACCACGTGCAGAACGTGCTCGGCACGAACGCCCAGGTGCAACAGGCGCAGCAACGCGATCCCGAGCGTGCCAACCAGTACTCGGTCGCACTCGAGCTGCAGGCCGACTGTCTCGCGGGCGTGTGGGCGAACGACGCCGAGCGTCGCGACAAGCTCCAGGACGGTGACATCGAGGAGGCGATCGGCGCGGCGGAGGCCGTCGGCGACGACCGCATCCAGCAACAGACGCAGGGGCGCATCGAGCCGGAGAACTGGACGCACGGCAGTTCCGAGCAGCGTGCATCGTGGTTCCGGCGTGGGTTCAGCTCCGGTGATGCCGGTCGCTGCAACACGTTCGATGAAGTGCTCTGACGGCTGCGCTCAGGCGGTGAGCCGTCGGTAGACGGTCTCCAGCGGGCCGCGGCGGTGGTGCCGCAACCACGTGCGTGCTGCTCCGAGTGCGACGACCCAGTAGCCGATGGCGAACAGCAGTGCGGTGTCGAGTCCGGTCGGGCGGACCCAGTCGAGCCAGTCGACGACGAGGTTGAACACGAGGGCGTGGAGCACGTACAGCGTCAGCGTCATCTGTCCCGCGCTGCGCAGCACGTCGACGGCGCGGCTCGTGGCGAACTGCTCGGCGAGCAGCGAGATCGCAGCGAAGGCGACAAGTGACGTGCCGAGCGCGCTCGTCGTGTACATCAGACCTCGGTCGAAGGGGTTGTCGCTCGCCAGTTCGCTCGCCAACCCGCTGCCGGTGTCGCCTCCGCGCACCGTGTCGGCGACGAGCGTCGCCACGCCGAACAGGGTGAAGCCGACGGCGATCAGCGCGACGCCGAGTCCAGGACGCCGGAGTAGCCGCCCGACGATGATGCCGGTGCAGAAGAACGCGAGCCACGGCAACAGCGGATGGGTGCCGTTGACCGTGACGTCGAGCAGCATCCCCTTCGCCGTCGAGAAGCCCGATGCGTCCCACCACGTGTTCGTCTGCCCGTCGAGTGCCTGCTGATAGCGCCACCAGCTGATGCCGGCGGCTGCGAGCGCGGCGGCGGTGCCGGCGGCGAGGATCCACCGCGACCGCCACGTCACAACGAGCCCGGCGACGGCGAACATCGCGCCGTAGAACGGCAGGATCGTCCCCGGCCACGCCGTGTCGAGGACGATTCCTGCGACGTAGAGGACAGTGCCGCGCCGCACGAGCCGCCAGCGCATCGACGACAGGGCCGCGGCGTCGCCGGCTGCCGATCGCGTGAGCAGCGTCACCGACACTCCTGCGACGAGCACGAACGTGGCGGCGAAACGGGTCGACAACGGTCCCGCGAACGGGTCGAAGAGCCGTGTCGCAACCGTGTCGACCTCGGTCGGCGCGCCACGCAGCAACAGGTAGCCGTGGTAGTTCATGACGACGACCCCGATGAGGGCGACGGCGCGGACGACATCGGGACCGATCTCGCGTCGCGGCGGCCGTGTCCCCGTGGCGGAGTCCGTCGTCGCAGTGACCGTCATCGCCACACGAGCTCGTCGATGAACGTCCCGATCAGCGGACGCTGCACGTCGACGCTGTCGCCGAAGCGTGGCGGTTCCAGATCCTCGGGGATCAGCACCATCGATGTGTGCATGTGGATCTCGAGCAGGTCCAGGCGGCGGCGACGGAAGTGGAACGGGCTGCGCGGCGCGCCACCGCCGGCGAGTAGCGGGACAACACCGTTGATGTCCCCGGCGCCGATCATCGCCACCGTGCCGCCGTGGGCGACGGGGACCTGGCGATACCCGACGCAGTCGCCGGCCCGGACGGTGCGCACGTCGAGCACGTCGGCGCCGAGGTGCAGCGAGCGCTTGTCACCGTGCCACAGCGCCGTGCCGCAGCGAAGGCGCCATTCGACGTGTTGGTGCTGTGACCGCAACGCGCGGAACGTCTCCGGTGCGAGGTGGCTCACCGTGACCACGAGTGCCGTTGCGTCGCGATCCGCGGTCAGCTCTCCGATCCGTTCTGTCCACCGCAGGATCTCGTCAACTCGCGTTTCCTCTGTCGTCTCAGTTGGCGGATGCACGCTGAAACCGGCGAGCGTCAGACCGGCGGAATCGACGTGGTCGAGCAACGCCGCCAGCTCGTCGGGTGTTGCGCCGTAGCGGCGCATCGAGCTCGCCAGCTTGACGAGGACACGACCGCTCCAACCGACGAGTGCGTCGACGTGGGCGTGGGAGCCGACCGTCAGGATCACGTTGTCCCGATCGGGCGGCGCGCCGACCGGCGTCAGCACCATCACGTCGGTCCCGCTCGGCACGCTCGCCACCTCATGGATCGAACCAACGGCGACGGTGTCGGTCAGCTCGACCGCAATGGACATCAGCAGGTCCTGGCCGAGGCCGTAGCCGTTGCCCTTGACAACGGGTACGAGCCCAGGTGTGGACGCCGCGATCTCGGCGATCTGGCTCCGCCACGTGGCGCGTGAAACGGTGAGCCGCAGCGTCACGAGCCTCGACCGTACTTCGCGATGGGGCGTGCGCCGGCTCGCTCGTCGAGTGCACCGAACCGCATCGAAAGCGGTTGCCACTCCCGTTCGCGCACGACGCCGATCCAGACGCCGAGCCCGTAGAGCGCATCGTCGGCGAGCCGGAGGGGGAGCCGGCTCGGCGTGCCCGCTCGCGTTGCGCCGGCGAGCGCAGCAAGTGCCGCGACCCGACGCGCACGGCGCGAGAACGTGGAGGCGACGAGCGCAATCGGCCACCACGTACGGCGGACGACCTCGGCGAGCTGGCCGGCGATGGCGACGTGCGCACCGAGCGCGAGTCGCGTCGACGTAAGGGCGG
>JACDGA010000218.1 GCA_013815505.1 Acidimicrobiia bacterium | reverse complement strand
TCGGACCTGGCGACATCGCGTTGCCGCCGGACGTCGATCTCGTGGCGGGTGACCCGACGATGGGTGACGTGCGGACGGGATCCGTGTTGGACGCCGAGGTGAACGGTCTCGGCTCGGCGGCCCCCGAGCGACCGCTGCAGGAACGACCATGACCGAGAGCGCGGGCGCGTCGAGCGCGTCTGGTGTCGCGAGCAGCGAGTCACCGACACAGCCGAAACGCGCTGACGAGTCGCTCGGCCAACTCTTGTCGGAAGTCACGACGGAGCTCAGCGACCTCTTCCGCAAGGAAGTCGAACTTGCCAAGGTGGAGGCCAAGGAGGAGGCGAGCAAGCTCGGTCAGGCGGCAGGCGCGTTCGGTGCCGGTGCTGTCGCCGCACTACTCCTGCTCGTCTTCGCCTCGGCTGCGCTGATGTGGTTGCTCGACGAGTGGATGCACCTCGCGCTCGCGGCGTTTGTCGTCGCCCTTCTGTGGGCGATCGTTGCCGTGATCGCAGTCGCCGTAGGTCGGACGCGATTGAAACAAGTCCAGCCGATGCCAGAGACCGCAAGAAGCCTGAAGGAGGACGCACAATGGGCCAAGACCCTGAAGAACTGAGAAAAGACATCGAACGCCGTCGAGAGGATCTCGGCGGCACGCTCGACGCGATCGGAGACCGGGTCAGTCCCGGCCGCATGATCGAACGCCGTCGAAACCGCATGACCGAAGGAGTGCAGTCGTTGCGTGAGCGCGTGATGGGTGTCGTCTCCAGCGACGACAGCTCGAGTAGTGCATCGATCGGTGATCGCATCAGCGGCGACGCGGTGCGCGACAAAACGGAGGGAAGCCCGCTCGGCGCCGGCCTGGTGACGTTCGGGATCGGGTTTCTCGTCGCCGCTGCGGTGCCACCCACCGCTGCGGAATCGCAGGCGGCGTCGAAGTTGCAGGAGCACGCCGGGCCGCTCCGCGACGAGCTGACCGACGCCGCAAAGCAGGTCGGTGAGTCGGTGAAGGAACAAGCAACAGAGGCGGGCAAGGAGGTGGCCGGCTCCGCTTCCGAGGCGGCGCAGCAGGTGAAGGACTCCGCTGTCTCAGCTGCCTCGGACACCAAAGATGAGGCGACCCGGTCCGCCCAGCAACTACGGGAGCGACCCGAGTCCACTTGAGGGATCAGGTGGAAATCGCCTCGACGAAATCGCCGACCTTGGCCTCATCGATGTCTCGGCCTGCCCTGACCCGGACAACGCAGGACCCAAAACTGCCCGCCTGACTGACAAGAACCGCGATGGACGCCCAGACCTCTGCTTCCAGAGCGGCTACCAGAACAAGGGGATGGCAGGCGACCGCGAGTTCCATGCGCGACTCAACAACACCGGTATGGCCGGCACCCAGTACGTCACGTGGTGCTCGGACCGCGACGCTAACGGGTGTTCCGACGAGTGGAACAAGAGCAGCATCCGCATCGACTGGAGCGCCAACGGCACAGCTTCGTACGGCAGCTCCGGTGGGGGTTACGGAGGCTGGTGGTGCTGACCTGACCGTCACGCGTTGAAGAGCCGGGACCACGCGGTCCCGGCTCTTTGTTGTCACGGCCCGGGCACGGATCTGTGCCGGCCTTGGTCGAGGCGACACGTGACGATCCTGCGAGTCGGCTCGCGTTGGTCGAGCAGACCTATCTCGGCCCACATGGCCGCGCCCCCAAGCACTTGCCGTTCCGGCGCGCAGCACTGTCGTTCATGCGGTGGCAGATACGTCGTGGACTCCTGGAGCAGACGGGCGCCTGGACGCAGACTGTCGCTCTGCCAGTACGCTCAGCGACAGGAGGTGCCGGCCGATGCGCAGATTCACGCCAGTCGCCGCACTCGCCGCGCTGGCGGCGGGTGTCTGGACATTGGTTTCCCCATGGGTGTACCGCTCGTCGTCGATGTCGGGTGGACAGGTGACGATGTCCGGGCACGCGATGAACGACAGCAAGAGCGTCGTCATCAGTTCCAGCACCTACTACTGGCACATCGTCCCGGGCGCGCTGGCGATCATCCTGTCGATCATCCTGCTCGTCGCCGGGAGGCTCGTCATCGAGCGCTCGATGGCTGCGGCACTGTTCGCCGTGGGGGTCTGGACGTTGGTCGGCCCCTGGGTGCTCCCAAGTCTCGGCATGGGCCACAGCATGAACATGGGGGTGACGACCGGATCGTTCCTGCGTCACATCCTGCCCGGCGCGGTGCTGATCGCCGCCGCCATCGCCGCGTACGTGGCACTGCCAGCTCGGAGTCGCGTGGGCCAGAGCGTGTCCGACGAACGACCTCAGCACGCGTAGCCCGTCAAGACCCGATCTGGGCAGCCACAGGCCATCTTCGAGACTCTCGCCGCCCAGATCGTGATGCGAGCTGTCGTCACGCGCTGACGGAGCGGTCGCTGCTACGAGGGCTATCGGGTGCGCCCCCTGGGATTCGAACCCAGAACCAATGGATTAAGAGTCCACTGCTCTGCCGTTGAGCTAGAGGCGCAAGTGCGGCTCGGCAGCATAGGTCCCGCCGCAGCGGTCCCGACGCGGCCGCACCGCTTGGGGTGAGCGAGGGGAATCGAACCCCCGGCCTTCAGTGCCACAAACTGACGCTCTAACCGACTGAGCTACGCCCACCATGGGAGCTAGCAGTCTGCCAGAAGGCGGCGCCGAACCCCACCACGAGATCGCCGGCCCTACGCGCAGGCGGGCGCGCTGGGCTCGGAGATCCGGCCGTCGCTCCGCGTCGCCCGCAGCTCGACGCAGAGGGCCTCCCGACTCTCGACGCGCACCGTCTGTCGCGCCGGGCCTGCATTCTCGACGTCGACCTCGATGCGACGACCGGCGTCGGGTCCGTTCGTGACCTCGACGATCACCAGCTCGGCGTCGAGTGGCGCGACGAAGCTGACGTCGAAGCTGCGCCGGTTCGCGCGCTCGACCTCGATCTCGGCCGGTGGCTCGACGACCAGCATCTGGTCGACAGGGGGATTCGTCGCCGGGGTCGTGGCCTCCGGTTCCTTCTCGCCGCCCGCCATCGTCAGGCCGACACCGACCACGGCGCCGACGAGCACGACGGCCACGCCGAGACCGATCCAGAATCGCCGCCGGTCGGGCCCCTCATCCTCGACAGGCGGTGCCTCGGGTCGGGTCCGCGGTCGCGCGATCGTCGTCCCGCCGACCTCGCCGGGCACCGGCTGATCGGGCTGATCGGACTTCGGCAGAGCCCCCGGCATCGCTGTCGCCGCCGGAGCCACCGCGCCGATCTTCGGGTCGAACGGAGCGCGAGCCGCCGGTGTGAGCGACTCGCCCGCACCGTCACCTCCACGCGGGTCGGCATAGCCGTTGCCGTGTCCCGCGCCTCGCTGGCGCTGATGACGTCGCCCGACGACACGCACATCTACGGCATCGACCTGCTCGGGCGCGGTCTGTCGCAGCTCGCCGACCTGCCGCACTGCGGCGGCATCGCCGTGCGCAACGAGCAGCTCGCGCTGCGGATGGTGCGCTGGATGCTGAAGACCTCGGCCGAGCGCAAGATCGACATGGCGTCGACGGGCAGCTCCAACGTGTGGAGCACGCCGCCGTGACCGGTGAGCTGCCACCGCGCATCGTGCTGCTGGTCAGTGGGCTCGATCGCATCCTGTCGGTCACCGACGGCACCGTCTCGTATCTGCTGCCGCAGCTCCAGGTGTTGATGTCCGAGGGGCTCGGCGTGCGCTTCCAGGTGGTGCTCGCCGGGTTGCCGAAGGTGGTGATGCATCGCGTCGGCATGAACGTCGAGGGGCGCATCGTGATGCAGCTCGCCGACCCCACCGAGTACGGCGGTGTCGGCGCGCACCGATCGATGGAGTCGCAGGTGCGCGTGCCACGGCGCGCCGTGCTGCTGCCCGACAAGCGAATCATGCAGCTCGCACAGCTCGCCCCCGCCGGCGAGGGCGAGGGCGCCGTGATCCGCCTGCTCGCCGAGAAGCTGCCGAAGCCGACCGTGCGTCCGCCGCACCGTTTCGCCGACATCGTCTGGCCGATGCCGTGGGAGCAGGCGATGCGCAGCGAGCGCACACCGCCGCCGCAGTTCCTCGCA
>JACDGA010000217.1 GCA_013815505.1 Acidimicrobiia bacterium | reverse complement strand
TGTTCCGCCTGCCGTTCTTGTCCATCGTCAGCGACTGGTTGCGGTCGCTCCTGATCGTCGCGTTCGTCGTCGCCGCCATCGGCCATGCCCTCTCCGGCGCGCTGCGCGTGCCGATCTCCGGACACCACTCCGCGCGCGGGGCGCTCGCCCACCTCGCCACACTCGGCGCGGCGTACTTCGCCCTCGTCGCCCTCGACGCCGTGTACGTCGCGCGCCCCTCGCTCGCCACTCGGGGCGGCAGCTCGTTCGTCGGCGCCGGGTACACCGAGGTCAACGTCATCGCGCCGGCGCTCTACCTCGTCGCCGCACTGTCGGTCATCGTCGCGTTCACTCTCGTCAACGGCGCGAGGACCGGGCGTTGGAAGCTCCCAGCAGCGGCGCTCACAGGATGGGTGATCCTCGAACTGCTGCTGCTCGTCGTCGCCGCGCCACTGATCGAGCGCTTTGTCGTGAAGCCGGCGGAGGGTGACCGGCAGATTCCGTACGTGGCGCACAACCTCGACGCCACGACGACCGCATACCACCTCGACGACGTCGACATGTCGGCCCAGCAGCTCGACGACGGACTCTCGGCATCGACCGACCTCGACAGTGTGGAGGGTGTGCCGCTGTTCACCCGCGACCAGCTCGTCTCCCCGCTGCAGGTGCTGCAGGGTACGACGGCGACGCGGATCAGCGACGTCGATCTCGACCGCTACGAGATCGACGGGGTCCGGCGGCCCGTCATGCTCGGCGTCCGCAACGCCAGCCGTCCCGACCTGCCCGAGCGCGGGTGGGTGCAGGAGCACCTCGTGTACACGCACGGCGACGGTGTCGTCACCGTGCCCGCCGACACGACGGCGCCCGACGGTCGCCCCGACGTCAACGCCCTCGAGGGCGAGCTCGTGCCGGACCGGTCGCAGATCTACTTCGGCGAGGGCCTGCGCGGGTGGTACGCGATCGTCGACACGAAGCGCCCCGAGTACGACGGCACGTCGTTCGACGCCGGCACCGGCATCTCGATGGGCTCGACGTTGCGCAGGGCGACGCTCGCCGTCGCCACCGGGGAATCGCAGCCGCTCCTGTCGTCCGAGCTCACGAGCGACTCGCAGTTGCTCTACCGCCGCGACGTGCGCGAGCGGCTGAACGCGCTCGCTCCGTTCCTGTCGTTCGACTCCGATCCGTACCCCGTCGTCACCGACGGCGGCGTGACGTGGGTCGTCGATGGCTACACGACGTCGTCGTCGTACCCGTACGCACAGCGCGCACCTACCGCGCAGCTCGCTGCGGGCAGTGGCATCGGCGGCCGGCCGAACTACGTCAACGGTGCGGTGAAGGCCACGGTCGACGCCTACGACGGCTCGGTGCACCTGTACCGCACCGCGGCCGGTGAGGACGACGTGATCCTCGGGGTGTGGGAGGACGTCTTCCCAGGCCTCGTCGAGTCGATGGACGCGATGCCGGACGACCTGCGCACCCACCTGCGCTACCCGACCGATCTGATGACGATCCAGACCCAGATGCTCGGCCGCTACCACGTCGACAATGCCGAGCTGCTGTTCAGTGGTGCCGACGAGTGGTCTGTCGCCGGCGCGGCGTCGAGTGGCGTCGGTGCCCAGGGCAGCGGTCTCGCGCCTCCCGTGTGGCTGTTTCAACCCGCAGGCGACACCGCGGCCGGGGACTGGGTCGCCGTCACCGTGTACAACCCTGGCGACTCCTCCATGCCGAGCTCGGTGCGCAACGAGCTGTCCGCCCTCGCTGTCGGCAACCACGATCGACCCGACCAGCTGCAGCTGATCCGCACGGACGCCACCGATGACCCCAACGCGCCGCAAGTGGCGACCCCGCTCGTGTCCCAGAGCGCCATCGACGCCGATCCCGAGCTCGCCCGCGTGTTCACGCTGCTCAACGCGAACGGCTCGCGCGTGCAGTTCGGACCGATGACCCCGCTCCTGGTCGGCGACGACCTCGCCTACGTGCGCTCGATCGTGGTCACCGGCACGGCTGACACGACGGCGCCCCGGCTGTACGGCGTGCTCGCCGTGTCGAACGGCTTCGTCGCCCTCGGCGACACCGTCGACGAAGCGTTGCAGAAGGCAACGACGGCGTCCGAGTGACCAGCTGACCCGTACGTCGCGCTCGTTCGCTACTCGGGGCCGATGAAGGCCCGGTACTCGCGCAGCACCTCGTTCGCCGGGCCGTCGGCACGCAGCTTGCCGCGCTCGATCCACAGGCCGCGGGTGCACTGCTGCCGGATCTCGGCCACATTGTGGCTGACGAGCATCAGCGTGCCGGCGCGCCCGAGCAGGGCGTTGATCCGCTCGCGCGCCTTGCGCCGGAACTTGCGGTCGCCGACCGTCAGCGCCTCGTCGATGAGCAGGATCTGCGGGTCGACCGACGTCGCGATCGCGAAGTGGAGGCGTGCCCGCATCCCCGACGAGTACGTCCTGAGCGGGCGATCGAGCGCCTCGCCGAGCTCGGTGAACTCGACGATGTCGGGCAGCGCCTCGTCGACCTGCTCCTCGCTCAGCCCGAGCGCGAGACACCCGAGCCGGATGTTGCGATAGCCCGTCGCACGCGGCAGCAGCGTCGCGCCGACGCCGAGCAGCTTCGGTTCCTCCGAGACGAGGATCTCGCCACGCGAGCTCGGCAACAGTCCCGCAATCGTCGACAGCAGCGTCGACTTGCCCGAACCGTTCGACCCGACGACACCGACCGCCTCACCCTCGTAGACGTCGAACGACACACCGCGCACGGCGCGGACGAGGCTCTTGCTCGGGCCGCGCTGGGTGACGACGCGCTCGCGCAGCGCCGCGCGTCGGTTCTCGTACAGCTCGTACTCGACGTGGAGATCGCGCACCCGGATGCTGAGGTCGCGCTGGCTCGGCGGCTCCACCTCGCGAGTGCGCTGTGCCTTCGCCGTCGCGGCTCTGCGGGCGCGGCGGCGCCTCGCCGGCGACGGTGGCGGGGACGCGGAGGGGGCGGGAGTCGACATCAGTTCCTGCCGTACCGCCACTCCGCGCCGCGGAAGAAGTTGAAGCCGACGACGAGCAGCAGCACGCTGATGACCACGAGTTGAGTCAGTTCACCGAGGCTCACGGGGGTGCCGAGGAAGACCCAGCGGTACAGGTTCAACATCGTCACCAGCGGGTTGAGGCCGACGACGCGCTGGGCGAGCCCCTGCTGCGCCGCGCCGTCGGAGAGGAAGCGTTCGATGGGGAACATGACGCCACTGATGTAGCGACCGAGCTGGAACACGAACGGGATGATCTGCTGCACGTCGCGGAACGAGTCGTTCAACCTGGCGGCGACGAACGCACCGCCCATGTTGAGCACGGTGTGGAGCCCGATCACGAGCGGCAGCGCCAACCAGCGCTGCGAGATGCCCTCACCCGTCACGATCGCGACCACGACGATCACGAGCAGCTCGAACGCGAACGTCAGCAGACTGCTGAGCACGATGGACACCGGCAGCAGCGCTCGCGGGAACCGCACCGCCCGCATCAGTCCCTGGTTGGACGAGATCGCCATCGCGCCGCCGAGCACCGAGCGCGTCGTCAGACCGAACGCGAACACGCCGATCATCAGCCACAGGATGTAGTTGTCGATGCCGCGGTCCGTGCCGAGGATCTGTCCGAAGATCACGTAGTAGACGGCCGACGTCAGCAGCGGGTTGCCGAGGTGCCAGACGTTGCCGAGGAATGTTGCGCTGTGCGTCGACCGCAGCTCCTCCATCGGCAACGCGACGGCGAAGTCGCGCCGGCCCCACATCTGCACGAGGTACTCCCTCGTCGACAGCTGCGGGTTCAGCGGCCGGAGCTTGGCGGCGGGGTCGTGGACGGACATCGGCGAGGAAACGTTATCCGCCGCCGTGGCGCCGGGCCGGGAGTCACGCATGGCCGAGCGTGCAGACGACGTCGCCGCGGATGCAGACGTCGACCTCGCGGCGCAGCTTCGTCTCGTCCCAGAGGTTCCAGAAGTCGGCGTGTGCCGTCGTGAGGTCACCCGACGCGAGCGACAGCTCGGCCACCTCGTCCGCGGCGATCGGCGGGTAGCGCACGGCCAGATCGAGCTGCGGGAT
>JACDGA010000216.1 GCA_013815505.1 Acidimicrobiia bacterium | reverse complement strand
GGCAGTGCCGGATCAGGGATCTGCTTCACGCAGACGATCACGTTCATGACCGCACATTGTTACCGGCCCATTGCGCGCGGCCACCATCTGCGGGCTCGTCGTCCGCTTCGCTTTCTCCTCGCGCCGCATGCGACTCGTCGCTGGCGCTTCCGCACCATCCGCGGGCTCGTCGTCCGCTTCGCTTTCTCCTCGCGCCGCATGCGACTCGTCGCTGGCGCTTCCCTCGTCGCGCGCGCGTTCGGGCAAGTACCGTTTGGGTGCTTGAAGATCCTGCTCGTCGTGAACACGTTCGCCACGTCCGTCACGGCGAGGAACACCGTCGTGGTGCACCGATGGCTCTCGCAGGGCCACGACGTCGACATCCTCGAGACGCACCGGCGTGGCCACGCCACGAGGTTCGCCGCCGATGCGGCCCGGCGTGGGATCGACGTCGTCGTCGCGTTCGGTGGTGACGGCACGCTGAACGAGGTCGCGACGGGCATCGCCGGCACCGACACCGCGCTCGCCGTGCTGCCGGGTGGCTCGACCAACGTGTTCGCGCGGACGCTCGGCATGCCGAACGATCCCGTTGCGGCGACGGCCGGACTCGCCGCCGGGCTCGCCGCCGGCGACATCCACCCGATCGGTCTCGGGCAGGTCAACGGGCGGTTCTTCTGCTTCCACACCGGCATCGGCTACGACGCCGCCGTGGTCAGGTCCGTCGAGCGCAGAGCGTCGCTGAAGCGCTGGCTCGGGCATCCACTGTTCATCACGGCGGCGCTGTCCACGTGGGCGAGGGGCTACGACCGCAAGCACCCGCACTTCTCGGTCACGACCGAACGCATCACCGACCACGGCACGGTGCGCGACGAGATCGACGACGGCTACTTCACGATCGTGCTCAACACGAACCCGTACACCTACCTCGGCAACCGGCCGATCGACCTCTCGCGGGAGGCGACGCTCGACAAGCCGCTCGTCGCCGTCACGTTCCGCACGATGTCTGCCGTTGCGATCCTGCGCGGACTGGCAGGAGCGTTGCGCGGACGCGGCATCACCACGAGCGACGACATCGTCGAGTGGACACACCTCGACAACCTCGTCGTGAGCCACGCAGATCCCTTTCCCTACCAGGTCGACGGCGACCATCTCGGCGAGCTGACGCGGCTGGAGTTCCGCCACGTCCCCGACGCCGTCCGCCTCGTGGTTCCCGGTGTCGTGACCGGTGTCGTGACCGATGCCGTGACGATGCCGTGACGCTGCAGAACCGTGTCGACCCGTTCGGCGAGATCGTCGCCGATCCGAGCCGCGGCACGATGATGGGCAACCGGGGCGGCAGGTTCCACCGGGCCGACGAGACGCTCGGACGCCGGCGCTGGGCGAGCCGTCACTGGATCTGCTGCGTCCTCGACTGGAAGGGCACTCACCACGAACCGATGGGCGACGGCTACACGTCGCTGTTCTTCCTCGACGAGGTCACGGCGCTCGCCGCCGGACACCGGCCGTGTTTCTTCTGCCGGCGCCGCGAAGCGCAGCGGTTCCTCGGGCTCGCCACTCCAGCGCTGCGCGCCGACGCCGCCGATCGCGTCGTCCATCCGGCGCGTGTCGAACGACGGCGCGAGGCGGCGCCACACGACGCGGGCGAGCTTCCCGACGGCACGATGCTCGCGATCGGCGAGCAGGCCTACGCCGTGCGCGACGGACGACTGCTGCGATGGTCGTTCACCGGCTACGACGACGAGCGCCGGCTCGACTCGTTCGACTCGGCAACGCTGCTGACGCCTGGCCTCTACGTCGAGATCCTCGCAGCCGGCTACGAGCCGCGGTGGCACACCACCGCCGGGTGAGTTCGCGTCAGCCGGGCTCGGGTCCGCCCTCAGGCGGTCCGTCCGGCGTCTGGAAGCGGAAGCGCAGCTGGCGCACGAGCGCGTGGGGCAGGTCGGGTCGTGCCCGGTTCGGAAGCAGGAACGTCGGCAGCGCCATCAGGTCGGGGAACGCCCTGCCCCGCTCGGCTTGGCGCGTCAGGTAGCTGGCGCCGGCCGAGCCACCCGTGCCGACGCGGCGACCAATCATCCGCTGCGTCATCAGCGCGTGGCGGTAGCGCCACGACGTGAACCCCTCGTCGACGTCGGCGAGCAGCGCGAGCAACCGGTATGCCTGCTGGATCCCGGGCTCGTGGCGGTAGAGGCTGATGAACACGGCCGCCTGGAACGAGCGCTGCGGCCAGCGACGCACACCCTCGGCCACGAGCCGATCGTGCGTCGCAGGATCGACGAGCGCCTCCTGCTGTCGGAACGTCTGCTCGAATGCCCCCAACTGCTGGCTGCGCTCGTCGTCGGTGAGGTTCGGGTTCGTCGCCACGACCGTCCTGTCGTGCTCCAACATGTCCCGCACCGCACGGCCGTAGGTCGTCCAGAAGTCGTACTGCTCGCCGTCGAGGAACGGAGTGCGCTCCAGCCACCGACCGACGACGTCGTGCAGCGACGACTCGGTCTCGCTGCGCAGCACGACGTCGAGCTGGTCGCCGGCGAGGCGTTCGGTGTAGCGGGCGCCGCCGAACGTCACGCGGTCCTCGGGGCGCACGCCGAGGCGGTTCTCGATGAGCCGGAACTGCATCGACTGGAAACCCGACGCTGGCGACAGCAGGTCGCGGAAGTCGAGGAAGTCCATCGGCGTCATTGTCTCGAGCACATCGATCTGGGCGATCATCACGCGCTGGATCTCGACGACTCGTGCGAGTCGATCGTTGACCCATGCCATCTCCGACTCGTCGACCACCGGGGCATCGAAGCGAGCGATCACGTCGTCGAGCTCCCACAGGATCTGCTTGAACCACAGCTCATACGTCTGATGGACGACGACGAACAGCATCTCGTCGTGGGCAACGCCACCGGGCGACGACGGCGACGCGAGGTGCTGGCAATCGAGCAGCCGGTCGAGCTCGAGGTAGTCGTGGTAGTAGACCGTCATCGCGGCGCTCCCTTCGCTGCACGAGTGCCGAGGACGTCGATCAGGACGTCGGGCACATCGGTGCAGATGCCGTCGACCCCGGCGTCGATCAGCTCGCTCATCCGCTCGCGGTCGTTGCACGTCCACGTGTTGACCGCGAGGCCGGCGTCGCGACAGCGCTCGATCTGGGCGCCGGTCAGTGTGTCCACCCACGGGTGCAGCGCGACGTGCCCTGCGGCGACGGCACGGTCGACGACCGGGTCGTCGGCGGCGAGCACGAGCCACGCCGTGCGCAACTGCGGCGCCAGCTCGCGACAACGGTCGAGCGTGGCGGCGTCGAACGACGACAGCAGCCATCGTTCGTCGTCGCCACGCGCAGTGAGCTCGGCGACGACGAGTTCTGCGAGGCGATGACCCGGGTCGTGGTCGGGATCGTCGGGGTTGTTCTTCAACTCGACGTTGACCCACATCCCGGCGCACGCGTCGAGCGCCTCGCAGAGCGATGCGACGTCGGGCGGCACGTCGGACGCCTTCGTCTCGCACAGCACACGGCCGTCGGCGAGCACGGCGTCGTGAGAGACGGCGATCGCGTCGTCGCCGGTGCGCCTGGCGTCGAGCTCGACGGCGTCTGCGCCGATGCGGGCGGCCTCCCGGAAAGCGTCGACCGTGTTCTCCCGACACACCCGCGACGCCCCGCGGTGGGCGATCACCGACGTCACGCAACGAGCCTAACGTCGCAGCGATCACGAGCCGGGTGGGTCGCGACCCTTGTCAATCGGCTGATGTCCGCATACCCTGACCACGTCTCAGATGGTCGAGGGTTGCCTCGAACATCACCCAACATCCCCCTTCCGGACACCTGTCCGGATGAGACCAACAGAGGAGCTTGCGTGTCGATCCTTGCCTCGAGCCTCGCACTCGGTGCCGCCGACTATCGGTGGCGTGACCATGCCCTGTGCCGCGAAACGGATCCAGAGCTGTTCTTCCCGGTCGGCACGACGGGCGTCGCCCTGGCGCAGATCGACAAGGCGAAGCAGGTGTGCAGCGAGTGTCCCGTCGCCGAGCCGTGCCTCGATTTCGCGCTGGCGACGAACCAGGATGCCGGCGTCTGGGGTGGGCTGTCCGAGGAGGACCGCCGCC